>NZ_LGYY01000185.1:0-52887 GCF_001308045.1 Shewanella sp. Sh95 | reverse complement strand
GTCGAGGTTACGGATAGAGATAGCGGGAGCGGCCATGATGAATTACCTGCAAAAGAGAGTAATAGATCAGAATGACCGATCGCCGTCAAGTTTTTTAAATCGAAAATTAGGTGCGGAATGACGGATATATCCACCTATTTGCTTGTATATTAAATTTGTTTCTTTCTGGTGACCAAACTACCAATTAAGGGGTAGCCAAGTTGTGATCTAGATCGGTTTAGATAGATTCCTGAGGTGAAATTCGCACTAAAGTTGGAACTAGATAACTAAATAATGAATTTTTATGACAGAGATTAAGGGCTGCATACGCTATGTTTTTTAACGTTTTTTTCAGCTTTTGCTTGTTTAGTTAAACTCAGATTATTACGCGATAAAATTGCCTGCCAAGGTGAGTTGTGGTTGAGTTTCTGGTAAGGTGCGGCCGTTGAGTTGATGAGGAGTATGTGAAGTACGATGGAAAAATATGAACAACTGCTGATTTCACTGCGCCGCGTGATCCGCGCTATCGACATTCATTCGCGGCAACTCAATAAGCATTCCGGCTTGACGGGACCACAGTTGATGGTGATGCAGAAAATTGCCCAACTCGGCGCTCCCTTAGCCAAGCAGGTGGCCGAAGAAATCACCCTCAGCCCAGCCACTGTGACGACGATTATTGATAGGCTCGAAGGGCGGGGATTAGTGATCCGCAAACGCAGCGAGTCAGATAAGCGTAAAGTCCATTTGTATTTAAGTGATGCGGGGCGCGCACTTTTAGAGGCGTCTCCTAAACCACTTCAGGAACACTTTATTAAGCAATATCAAAATCTTGAAGAGTGGGAGCAGAGTCAGCTACTCTCATCGGTGGAGCGAATTGCGGCCATGATGGATGCCGATAAAATCGACGCAGCACCTATGTTGTTAGTGGGTAAAATTCAAGGGGATGAATAATCTCCTTGGGCCGAGAATAATAAAAAGCACTGATAAATCAGTGCTTTTTATTTAACCCCGAGTATTTATCAAGCTTTGGGGCAGTTGGTTTCTGTCACACTATTAATCAAAATCTCAGTCACTGGTGTGTCGTTAAAACCGTTACTGGTTTTGGTCGGCACAATGCTTATCTGATCGACCACATCCATCCCTTCGATGACTTTACCAAACACAGCATAACCATAGCTGCTCGCCGAAGCATCGAGCTGGGGATTATCCAACACATTGATAAAGAACTGTGATGTTGCCGAATCTGGCACTGTGGTACGCGCCATCGCGATAGTGCCTCGTTTGTTACTGATGCCGACCGCGGCCTCGTTTTTAATCGGCGAGCTCGTTGGCTTGCTCTGTAATCCCGTGGTGAAACCGCCGCCTTGGATCATAAAGTTATTAATGGTTCTGTGGAATAAGGTGCCGTTATAGAAGGACTTATCGACATACTGTTTAAAGTTCTTGCCCGTGATGGGCATATGGGTGAGGTCGATGGCTAAGGTTAAATCCCCCTTTGTGGTACTCATTAAATAACAGACATCGGCACTTAAGCTCGGTGGAGTTGGGTCGGGTTTGGGGATATTGGGAGTGAGATCATCTTCGCCACCGCCGCAGGCACTGAGGACCATGCTCAAACTGCTGGCGAGTAAAAGTCCCGTGATTCTTTTCATATCAATTTCCTTATTTTTGCGTTGTTCGCCACGCCTTTGCCTGCTTGGATAATGTAAGCGGGCATGGGTAAATGTTGCGATTAAGTGTTTTTTTGTTTTGTGCGCGCATAGTGACAGAGCGATGAAGGGGATTTCAAGATGAAAAATGTAATTGATACAAAGTGTTGCAGCTAGTTGCCAATCTAATCACCCCCGTGCCAGAGAGGCATTCAACCTAAGGGATAAAGCTCACTAATGTACTCAAAGATAAGATGTTGTTTTGCTTGCGCCATTTAAGCGCGTTGCACCTTTTTTAATCACTCCCTGCTTCAAACTAGTGCGTTTGCTAGATAGCACGGTGGGCAAAGGCTTGGGCGATAAAGGCACGTATTTTATTCAAGATGCTGATTTATAAGTTTTCTTTGTTGTCACTTGGCTGACACAAATCTGTCTTCATGC
Organism: Shewanella sp. Sh95; assembly: GCF_001308045.1. NCBI lineage: Bacteria > Pseudomonadati > Pseudomonadota > Gammaproteobacteria > Alteromonadales > Shewanellaceae > Shewanella > Shewanella sp. Sh95. The sequence continues at coordinate 50,818 of NZ_LGYY01000185.1, read as the reverse complement.
TGTTATTTTGCGCTGGCATGGTTACTGCCTATCTAAGGCTATGGATGAGCAGTCGCGGGGGCGACAAATATGGGGCTGGAGAAGTTGCTGTATTTGCGGGGCGTGGGAGCAGACTTTACCGACTGCTTTGGCCAGTACATCCGCATTCCCGAGGCTGACAGGCAAGGGATTTTGACCTGTATGTTGCAGGAAAAAAATACTCAGTCCTGCGAGGCAAAGGATGAACCGTTAACGAGTTTACCCAGTGGCGACGAGCTTGACGCTCAGGTGTATCAACTCGATGCACACCATTGGACACAAGTGTTGCCAGCGTTTCATTGGTGTTATGTCGATGAACCTTGGGTCTGCCTGTATTTACCTCAATCTTACCGTGGCGATCTGCTGCTCACCTTTACCTGTGAGCAAGGGGAGAGGGTTATTCTTGAGGTGCCATTTTTGGCGCTAAAACCGATTGGGGATTATCGTATTCAGGCGCAGGAGTTAGCGCAGTTTGGCACCAGCTCCTTTGCCAATGAGTGTCAGTTCCTGCAATACCGCCTCGACCTCTTAGGTCATGAGTTTCATTGCCGTGATGCGGGCGATGCCGCTGAGCAAGATAGCAACGCTGAGCCGCGCCGTTCATGGGAAAATGTCAGCGCTGCGCCAAACGCATCTAGCAATAAAGACAACTTAAGTGATTTATCTTGCCTCGGGCTGGGCTACCACACTCTGAGCGTCAGTTTGCTTGGGCTGGCGGATGTTCAGCACGGCCTAGCATCGGCAAGCACCTCAGCAGCAAGCAACTCATCAGCAAGCATTTCTGCAGCAAGTAAGGCGACTGAGTTCCATGGCACTTTGATGGTGGCACCGAGAACCGCCTATCAAGGGGTGATGAGCGCTGTGGCGCAAGGAAAGCGCCATAAACCGTGGGGCGTGAGCCTTCAGCTCTATAGTCTGCGCAGCGAAAGCCAATGGGGCATGGGCGACTTTGGCGATTTAGAGCAACTTATCGGTTTAGTGGCCGAATATAGCGCCGATTTTATTCAACTTAATCCATTGCATGCTTTAGATATTGCCGCGCCGGAACATCCGAGTCCCTATAGTCCCTGCGATCGTCGAAGGCTTAATCCGCTGTATATTCATTTACCTAGCGTGCCTGAATTTGAGTCATTAAAGACGGAGTTTGGGGCGAAGGAATGGCAAGAAGCCATCGCCCTACTCAATGCGGAGAACTGGCTCGATTACCCCAAAGTCAGCGAGCTTAAGTACCGTGCCTTTGCACGTTTATACACTGTCTTTTGCGAACACCATTTACAGCCAAACACACCCAGGGCGCAGCGATTTGAGGATTTTGTGGCAGAGCAGGGCGCGCCGCTCAGGGAATTTGCCCAAGCCGAATCGCTCCGCAGTCCAAGGGCCATAGCGCAGGATGAAGGCTTTTATTTATACCTGCAGTTTGTGGCCGAAGATCAACTGCAATTGTGCCAGCTCAAAGCTAAAGAAGCGGGAATGGGCATTGGGCTTATTCGTGATTTGGCCGTAGGCGCTGCGTTGCAAGGCGTTGAGGTTCAAGCCAATTCGCAGCAGTTCTGCTTAAACGCCAGCATAGGCGCGCCGCCGGATCCCTTTGCGCCGCAGGGGCAAAACTGGGGACTTACGCCCCTCGATCCCGTCAAGCTAAAACAGCATCAATATCGCCATTTTATTGAGCTGACTCGCGCCAACATGACCCACTGCGGTGCGCTGCGAATCGACCATGTGATGGGGCTGCTGCGACTCTGGTGGTGGCCTCTAGATAAGCGCCTCGGCCATGGCGCCTATGTGTATTACCCGGTCGAAACCCTGTTGGCGATTCTCTGCCTTGAGAGTCAACGTGCCCGCTGTGTGGTGATTGGTGAAGATTTGGGGCTAGTGCCACCCGATATTATTCATCGCCTGTATCAGGCGGGGGTTTACTCCAACGAGTTGTTCTACTTCTGCAAAGACCATCAAGGCTTTAAGCCGCCGAGCCACTATAAGTTCCAGAGTTTGATGATGCTGGCAAACCACGATGTGCCGACGTTAGTCGCCTGGTGGACGGGCAGCGATTTGCACCTGAGGCGACAACTCGAACTGTTCAATACCGACGAACAATTAGGTGAGGCCTTAGCCGGACGTGAGCAGGAAAAACACCAGCTCGCGCAGTGCTTAATCTCTCAGGGCTTATTGCCGGAGACGGATATTCAACAGATTGATATTGAAGATTTATTAACGGCGTGGATGCCCTTTGGCGCATCGGGCAACAGCGCACTTTACAGTGTGCAGTGGTGCGATCTGCTCGGGGATCGCCATGCGGTGAATATTCCCGGCACTTGGCTCGAGTACCCCAATTGGCAGCGGCGATTGCCCATCAGCCTAAGTGAAGCCGCAGCTAGGCCTGCGCTGGCTGAGCGTTTGCAACGCATTGCTGCGGCAAGGCATTTGCCTGAAACGGCTGCGCATACAGATACCCCTTGACTAAAAATGGAAGCCAAATGATGACTCAAGCCCAGACTTACTTCTATGACGGTAGCGATGTCGCACTGTTAAATGGTCAATATACGGATGTGTTTTCCCTGCTCGGTATGCACAGCATCAACGAGGGTAAGGCCTTGGTGGTGCGCTGTTTTTTACGCAACGCCCAAAAAGTTGATGTGATAAGCCTTAAGGATGGCCGTAAGGTAGCGAGCCTTGAGCGCGTCAATGAGGCGGGGCTGTTTGCGGGGACGCTTGGCAGACGGGTTAAGCCCTTTTTGTATGCGCTACGGGTGACTTACCCCCTTTGTGAGCAGGATATTATCGATCCTTATCAGTTTGGCTCCCTCCTCGATAGTCAGGACTTATACCTCTTCGGTGAGGGAAGCTCTGAGCAGGCCTATCGCTTTTTAGGTGCGAATTGGCGCCAAATCGATAGCGTAGAAGGCGTGCATTTTTGCGTATGGGCGCCCAATGCTAAGCGAGTCTCTGTGGTGGGGGATTTTAACCACTGGGACGATACTCGCCATGTGATGCGCCAACATCTGGCCAACGGCTTGTGGGAGATTTTCCTGCCTGCTGTTGCCGAAGGCGCGCACTATAAGTTTGATTTGGTTTATCAAAATGGCGAGCGCCACGCCAAATCTGACCCGATGGCGACCCAAATGGAATGTGCGCCGCACAATGCCTCCATAGTGCCGAAAAAACACCAACACCCTTGGGCAGATTCACAATGGATGGACAAACGGGCGAGCACGGCTTGGCATCGCGCCGCTATGTCTATCTACGAAGTGCAGTTAGGTTCTTGGCGCCGAAAAGGCGAGTTTGGTGAGCAATATTTTGATTATCAAGACTTAATCGAGCAGTTGATCCCCTATGTGAAAGAGCAAGGCTTTACCCATATCGAGTTGATGCCGATCAGTGAGTATCCCTTCGATGGCTCTTGGGGGTATCAACCCGTTGGTCTGTATGCGCCGACCCATCGTTTTGGTGATGCCAATGGCTTAAAGGCCTTTATCGATGCCTGCCATCAGGCCGACATTGGCGTGTTACTCGATTGGGTCGCGGCGCATTTCCCTAAGGATCCCCATGGCCTTGTGCGTTTCGATGGCACTTGCCTCTATGAACATGAAGACCCGCGCAAAGGCACGCACCCCGATTGGGATACCCTGATCTATAACTACGATCGTGGTGAGGTGCGCAGTTTTCTGCTCAGCAATGCCTGTTATTGGCTGCGGGAATTTCACCTCGATGGGCTCAGGCTCGATGCGGTGTCATCCATGTTGTACCTCGACTACAGCCGCGAACCCGGGCAATGGCTGCCTAATGCCTATGGCGGACGGGAGAATTTAGAGGCGATTCATTTTCTGCAAATGTTGAATCAACGTTTGTATCAAGCTTTCCCCGGCATTTGCATGATAGCCGAAGAGTCAACCGCCTTTGCGGGGGTGACTAAGCCGACGGATTGCGGCGGGCTGGGGTTTGGTTTTAAATGGAATATGGGCTGGATGAACGACAGCCTAAGTTACCTCGGCCGCGATCCCATCTATCGCCAGTATCACCATAACCAGCTGACCTTTAGTTTGATGTATGCCTATTCGGAGCAATTTATGCTGTCGATAAGCCACGATGAAGTGGTGCACGGCAAGGGCTCTTTGCTGCATAAAATTCCCGGCGATGACTGGCAAAAATTCGCCACCCTCAGGGCCTATTACGGCTTTATGTGGGGACATCCGGGCAAAAAACTACTGTTTATGGGCAGCGAGTTCGCCCAGCGTGACGAATGGAACCATAACCATAGCCTCGATTGGCATTTGCTCGCCTTCGAGCCTCACCAAGGCGTGCAGCGCTGGCTTCGCGATCTGAATCAGCTTTATCGCCAATTCCCCGCCTTATCCGTGCTCGACTATGAGTCTCAGGGTTTTCGCTGGCTCGATTGTGACAATGGTCGCGACAGTATTTTTAGCTTTGTTCGCTATGGCGAGGGTAGTGATGTGCCCATAGTGTTTGTGGTGAATATGACGCCCACTCTGCACCAAGGATTTCGTATCGGCTTGCCCCAAGGCGGGGATTTCTGTGAGTACCTCAATAGCGACAGCCATCTCTATGGTGGCAGCAATCAGGGGAATGCGGGCAAGGTAATTGCCGAAGATTTACCTTGGCAGGGCATGGCATCGAGCGCGTTGATCACTGTGCCGCCCCTAGGTTGCTTAATCCTCGGGCCTGCGACGGATGCACCAAGAGATACCAGCCTATGACGAATCCTGTGCCTGTAAATGCTGATGGCTCAACCGCCTATAACCTAAGCGCGGGGCAGCCTTTTCCCTTAGGGGCGACGGTCGATGATGGCGGGGTGAATTTCGCCCTGTTTTCGGCCCATGCCACTGGGGTGGAGTTATGTCTGTTTGATGCTCAAGGCGAGGTGGAAATTCAGCGTATCACCTTGACGGAGCAGACCCAGCAAATCTGGCATTTGTATGTGCATGGGCTGAGTGCCGGCCAGCTTTATGGCTACCGTGTTTATGGTCCCTACGAGCCGCAATTAGGCCATAGATTTAATCCACACAAATTATTGTTAGACCCTTACGCGCGCCAGCTCGTGGGGCGTTATCACCACCATATCGCCAACTTTGGCTATGAGATAGATAGTCCTAATGAAGACTTATCTTTCAGTACCTTAGATAACGCGGACTTTGTCCCAAAATGCAAAGTGGTCGATACTCGCCCTCTTTTTAATGTCGCTAAGGCGCATACTATTCGGCCTCTTACAAGTAAGCGTGAGCCACTACCGCTTGAGCAGTGCATTATCTATGAGATGCACATAAAGGGTTTTACCGCACTGCACCCTGAGATAGATGCACCGCTGCGAGGCACCTTTGCAGGGCTAGCATCGAAGGCGGCGATAGATTACTTAGTTAATCTCGGCGTAAATTGCGTCGAGTTACTGCCGGTTCAGACATTCTTCTCCGAGCCATTTCTGCTTGAAAAACAGCTATCTAACTATTGGGGTTACAACAGCATTGGCTTTTTTGCGCCTGAGCCGAGTTATCTCTCGAGTGAGGATATTGCTGAGTTTCGTAACATGGTGGATGCGCTGCATGGCGCGGGTATCGAAGTCATTCTCGATGTGGTCTATAACCACAGCGCCGAGGGCAGTCGCCTCGGGCCGACCTTTAGCTTTCGCGGTATCGACAATCTGAGTTATTACCGCCTGCATCCAAATGATAAACGCTTTTATATCAATGATACTGGCTGCGGTAATACCTTAAACCTCAACCATCCGCGCATGTTGCAGTTGGTGTTAGATTCGCTGCGTTACTGGGTCGAAGTGATGGGCGTCGATGGTTTTCGTTTCGATTTAGCCGCCTGCCTTGGCCGCGAAGCCTATGGATTTGACCCAGGTAGCGGTTTTTTTGATGCGCTGCTGCAAGACCCAGTACTTTGCCGGGTGAAGCTGATTGCCGAGCCTTGGGATATTGGCCCTGGTGGGTATCAGCTCGGTAATTTCCCTGTGGCTTTTAGCGAGTGGAATGACAGATACCGCGACACCATGCGGCGTTTTTGGCGCGGCGATCACGGCATGTTGCCCGAGTTTGCGCGGCGGTTTCATGGCTCGGGGGATTTCTTTGAGCATAGCGGCCGGCCTCCTGCCGCCAGTATCAACTTTTTAACCAGTCACGATGGTTTTACCCTCAAAGATTTAGTGAGTTATTGCGAGCGGCACAATTGGGCCAACGGTGAAGAAAACCGCGACGGCCACCATGAGAACTTCAGCTATCACTATGGGGTAGAGGGCGACACTGAGGATGCCACCATTCTCGCGTTGCGCACCCGCCAGCAACGCAATCTATTGACCACGCTATTTCTCTCCCAAGGAGTGCCTATGTTACTCAGTGGTGATGAGGCGGGCCGCACCCAAGGCGGGAATAATAACGCCTATTGCCAAGATAACCCCTTGAATTGGTTCGATTGGTCAGCGGATGGCATGGATAGCTCATTGCTGAATTTCACCTCACAGCTGATTGCCTTGCGTAAACGCTTCCCGCTGCTGTGCGCCAAACGTTTTATCCATGAGCAGCTAGTGGCCAATGCCTTCAATTGGTCGCCGGAGGCATCTGCACTCCAAGCTGCAAGCCCTATCTCAACCCCAACGGGGGTGAGGCTGGATTGGTTTAGTCGTCAAGGGGAGCCTATGAGTAAAAGCCTGTGGAGCGAGTCTATGGGCCGCAGTCTTAGTGTGGTGTTATCAGGCAATTTAACCGCCACTCAGCCGCAGACTCAGGATGACAACCTTCAAGCACTGCTGTTGATGGTTAATGCTGATGAGCACCCTTTGGCCTTTACCCTGCCGGTTTTTGACGGTTTAGGGCCGTGGCAATGCCTGCTGCATACCCAAACGGAACCACAATTTTTAACTCCCACTGAGCCGCTGGATGCTCAGTCCTCACCGACGCGGTACTTGCTACAGGATCGCAGTCTTATGCTGTTTCATGCTGATTTTATAAGGAATTAACTATGAGTCATAACAGTGAGCTGAGCCCAAATACCAGCGGCGTTACTCCCAAAAAACATTCAACAAAAGCCGTTGAAACTAAGAACAAACCAGCACCCGAACCCTGCGAGCCCTGTGATGCCTTACCCGCTTCTTTTACTCGCCATGTTCGCTATGGATTAAGCCGCGGCGAAGGGGCGCGTGGTGAATTATTTCAAGCGCTGGCTCTCAGCGTAAAAGAGCAAATGCTGGATGATTGGCGTGAGACGCGCATCAAAGATAGCTGTTACGACAACAAACAAGTGGCCTATTTGTCACTCGAGTTTTTAATGGGCAGGACACTGGGCAATGCCTTCTTAAACTTAGAGTTAGAGCAAGATAGCCGCGAGGCGTTAAGCCATTACTCTGTTTCCCTCGAGGAGATAGAAGAGGCCGAACATGACGCGGGCTTAGGCAATGGTGGCCTTGGGCGGCTTGCTGCTTGTTTTCTCGATAGTTGCGCCAGCATGGACTTATCCGTGACTGGGTATGGCATTCGTTACGAATACGGCATGTTCGCCCAAAAGATAGTTGATGGTTATCAGGTTGAGCGCCCTGATCGCTGGTTACGTGAGGGCAACCCTTGGGAGGTGCGTGTTCCGCACCATAATGTGACGGTAAAGTTCTTTGGTCACACCGAATCCTATGTCGATAAACAAGGGCGCAGGCACATGATTTGGGTCGATACCCAAGATGTGCTCGCGGTGGCCTACGATATGCCTGTCCCCGGTTATCGTAATGGCCGCGTGAATAGCTTAAGACTTTGGAAGGCTGAAGCCACCGATGATTTTGACTTAGCAGAATTTAACCAAGGCGATTACACAGAGGCCGTGGCGCGTAAAAACCTCGCCGAGCAGATCACTATGGTGCTTTACCCCAATGATGCCAGCGAGAACGGTAAGGAGCTGCGGCTGCGTCAGCAATATTTTTTGTCTTCCGCTAGCTTACAGGCAATTTTAAAACGTTGGGTGCATCACCATGGCAATGATTTCACTCATTTTGCTGAAAAAAATGTGATGCAATTGAATGACACTCATCCCAGTATTGCGGTCCCCGAGTTAATGCGGCTGCTGGTGGATGAATATGGCCTCGAATGGGATGCCGCTTGGTCGATCACCAGTCAAACCATTGCTTATACCAATCATACGCTGCTACCCGAGGCATTAGAGCGCTGGCCTGTGCGTATGATGGCATTGATGCTGCCGCGTATTTTAGAAATCATCTATGAAATCAACGCCAGATACCTCGATTTAGTTGCCCACCACTGGCCGGGGGATGGTGCCAAACTGGCCAGCATGTCGATTATTCAAGATGGCCCCGATCCCCATGTGCGCATGGCCTATTTAGCCATAGTAGCCAGTTTTTCGGTGAACGGTGTCGCTGAATTACATACCCAATTGTTAAAGTCGGGCCTGTTTAAGGATTTTTATAGCCTGTGGCCGGAGAAGTTTAACAATCGCACTAACGGGGTGACGCCAAGGCGTTGGTTAGCCCACTGCAATCCTTCACTCGCCAAACTGTTAACCAACCATTTAGGCAAAGGTTGGGTGACGGACTTAAGCCAACTGACGGCACTCAATGCCTTAACCCAGGACGCCAGCTTTATTCAAAAGTGGCGTGAAGTGAAACAAGCCAACAAGGCGGTGCTGGCCAAGATGATTGCTAAGGAATGTGGCGTCGAGTTTGACCCTTCAATGCTGTTTGATGTGCAGGTCAAGCGGATCCACGAGTACAAGCGTCAGCTACTCAATATTCTGCATGTTATTCATCTTTACCATCAAATCCAGCAGGGGCATACAGAGCATCTGGTGCCACGCTGCGTGCTGATCGGTGGCAAGGCTGCACCCGGTTACTTTATGGCGAAGCTCATCATCAAACTCGCCAGTAATGTTGCCCATATGGTCAATTGCGATCCTGTGGTGGCGCCTTATCTGCGCTTTGCGTTTCTGCCCAATTACAACGTCAGTGCGATGGAAAAAATCTGCCCCGGCACCGATGTCTCCGAACAAATCTCCACCGCGGGTAAGGAGGCCTCTGGCACGGGCAATATGAAGTTTATGATGAACGGGGCACTCACCATAGGCACCTTAGATGGCGCCAATATCGAGATGCTCGAAGAGGTAGGCGAGGATAACTTCTTCCTCTTTGGCCTCAACGCCGATCAAGTGGCCCAAATGCGCTGTGATTACCAACCTCAGCGCATTATCGCCGAGTCCCACGCCTTATCCGAAGTCATGGCCTTACTGAAGAGCGGCCATTTTAACCTACTGGAACCGGGAATTTTCGACCCGATTATCGCCTCGATTGAAAGCGCGGACGACCAGTGGATGACTGCGGCGGATTTCGATAGTTATCGCCTCGCCCAAGAGGCTGTGGCTAAGGCTTATAAAGATCCGAAAAAGTGGACGCAAATGAGCATTCGCAACACGGCGGCCAGTGGTCGCTTCTCCAGTGATGTGACTATTGCTGGCTATCGGGATGAAATTTGGAAACTGTAAGGGAGTCGTTAATGAGCGCAGGAATACGCAGTTGTATGCAATGCTGCGGCCTTAGGGCGGCAGGGAAGAGTGATTGTGAAGCAATCGGCACTGATGTGCTATTTGGGGAGTAGAGCCTATGTCTAATGTACGTTATATCAGTAATTTAACTCGTGAAACCTATGCATTGATTCTGGCTGGTGGCCGAGGCTCGCGTTTACATGAACTCACCGACTGGCGCGCTAAACCCGCGCTGTATTTCGGTGGCAAGTTTAGGATCATCGATTTTCCGCTGTCGAATTGCATCAACTCGGGGATCCGCCGTGTTGGGGTGGTGACCCAATATAAGTCGCACTCGTTAATTCGCCACGTGATGCGTGGTTGGGGCCACTTTAAAAAGGAATTAGGTGAGTCGGTGGAGATTCTGCCCGCCTCACAACGTTACTCTGAGAATTGGTATCAAGGCACGGCCGATGCGGTATTCCAAAATATCGACATCATCCGCCATGAGCTGCCCAAGTACGTGATGGTGCTCTCGGGTGACCATGTGTATCGCATGGATTACGCTGGCTTACTGGCCGCCCATGCCGAATCTGGCGCCGATATGACAGTCTCCTGCCTTGAGGTGCCCGTGGCCGAAGCGGCGGGCGCATTTGGGGTGATGGAAGTCGATGACGAGATGCGCATCCTAGGATTTGAAGAAAAACCTAAACACCCTAAACATTCCCCAGGCAATCCAGAGAAGTGCCTCGCCTCGATGGGCAACTATGTGTTTAACACTGAGTTTTTGTTCGAACAGTTGAAGAAAGACGCGCAAAACGCCAATTCTGATCGCGATTTTGGCAAAGATATTATTCCCTCGATCATCGAAAAACATAAAGTGTTTGCCTATCCCTTTAAGAGCGCCTTCCCCAACGAGCAAGCCTACTGGCGCGATGTGGGCACCTTGGATTCTTTTTGGCAGGCCAATATGGAATTGCTATCGCCCACGCCGGCCTTAAACCTCTACGATGCCAAATGGCCGATTTGGACTTATCAGGAGCAATTACCTCCCGCTAAATTTGTGTTTGACGATGACGATAGACGCGGCATGGCGGTGGATTCGATTATTTCTGGCGGCTGTATTATCTCGGGCGCGACCGTGCGTCGCAGCGTGTTGTTTAACGAGGTGCGGGTTTGTTCCTACTCAGTGGTTGAGGATTCAGTCGTGCTGCCCGACGTGGTGGTGCTGCGCCACTGCAAGATTAAAAACGCCATTATCGACAGGGGCTGCATCATTCCCGAAGGCACTGTGATCGGTTATAACCACGACCATGACAGGGCAAAAGGCTTTAGGGTGTCCGAGAAAGGCATTACCTTAGTCACCCGCGATATGTTAGGACTGCCGGTGGGCTACGAGTAAGGCCAACCCATTAATTAGCTTGAATATTAACCCTGTTGGAGTATGAAGTTAGGTGAAACGCATATTAATGGTCGCGGCCGAAAATGGGGCGCTGAAAGGGGCTAAAGTGGGCGGCATGGCAGATGTGATCCGTGACTTGCCCCAAGCGCTGGCGGGTGTTGAGATCCAAGCCGATGTCATTATGCCCAGCTACGGATTTTTAACAGGCTTTGACGCCAAACTTATCCATGAGTTTGAGGTGAGTTTTGCCGGGCGACAGGAGCCGATTAAGTTGTATTGGCTGGCGCACCCCAAGGTGCAGGGCGCGAATATTTACTTGCTCGAGCATGGGCTCTGGCAATCGAGCCCCGGGCAGATTTATAGCCAAGGCACAAGTGATCGCCCCTTTGCCGATGATGCGACTAAGTTTGCGCTGTTGTGTGCAAGCGTAGCCAAGGCCTTAGTGGCAGGGCTTGTGCCTATGCCTGAGCTTTTACATCTGCATGACTGGCACACGGGATGTTTAGCCATGCTGCGAGCGCTGGCGCCTGAGTATCAAGCGTTAAAAAGCATAGCATGTGTGTTTTCGATTCATAACCTTGCGCTGCAGGGCATTAGGCCGCTGAGCCATGATTCGTCAAGCTTTGCGGCTTGGTTTCCTCACTTATTTGCCCAGTTGGATGAGGGCCAACGCGCCCAGATTATCGACCCCCGTTATCCCCATTGCATTAATCCGATGCGGATGGGGATTACGCTGGCGGATAGGGTGCATCTCGTCTCACCTACCTACGCCAAGGAAGTCTTGCTTCCCTCTCGCCCAGAGTTGGGCTTTTTCGGTGGAGAAGGGCTTGAGGCCGATTTGCAACATAAAGCTGATCAAGGTCGAGTACTGGGGATTTTAAATGGTTGCGAATACCCTGAGGCTTTAGCTCAAACCTCCCTCGAACGTATCGGATTAACTGAGTTTAGGGCGCTACTGAATTGCATTGAGTCGGCTTTAGTGCAGTGGCAGGGTGGGCGAAGTCAGGTGAGTGGCGTCGATATGATTGCTTTTACGCGGCTGCAAGCCTGGTGGCGCCAAGCCTCTGTGGGGGAGTTCCCGAACTTTCTGTTGATGTCTGTTGGTCGGCTTACCGATCAAAAAGTATTGATCCTGCGCCATATTTTACCTTCTGGCTTATCGGTATTAGAGACATTACTGCAACAGTTGCAGCTGACGCAGCCCAAGGCGCTATTTGTGCTGCTTGGCAGCGGCGACCCAGAGATAGGGCTGTTTTTTCAAGCCCTTGCGGCTAAGTATGCCCATTTTGTATTTCTGCAGGGATACCATGAGGAACTCTCCCTGTGTCTTTATCAAGTGGGTGATTTGTTCCTGATGCCGAGTTCTTTTGAGCCCTGTGGTATTAGCCAAATGCTCGCCATGCGTAGCGGTCTGCCTTGTTTAGTGCATGGTGTGGGCGGATTACAAGATACGGTCGAGGACAATGTCGATGGTTTTGTGTTTTATGGCGAAGATATCAAAAGCCAGGGCGAGGCTATGCTGGCAAAGCTGGCTGAAGCACTCGATAAATTTAATACGCGTGATTGGATGCAATTAAAACGCAAGGCGAAAGCGCGGCGCTTCGATTGGCATAGCATCGCCCTTGATTACCAGAAACAACTTTACAACATTTTGTGAATTACCCCATGTAATTAGATCATGATTTGTAAGCAATTCTGCTACACTTTTGGGGGAGAGTTTTCGTAAGATAGACCATTTCCTCATTTTTGGAGTTGCTTCCACATCCATGGATAAAAGCATTTTCTTACCCTTAGTACAAAATGCAGCGTTACTGCTCGCCTTAGTGTTTTTGTACGATGCGATTCCTAAAAAGCATCAGCGGCAGTATTTTTTACTATGGCGGCTGGGGATTGGCTTATTTATCGGTGGCATTGGTGTCGCGATTATGAGCACCCCATGGATGTACGAACCCGGTATTATCTTCGATACCCGCTCTGTACTCTTGTGTGTTTCGGGCCTGTTTTTTGGTGGGTTGCCGACGGCGATTGCCGTTGTTATCACTTCGCTGTACCGACTCAGTATTGGTGGTGTCGCCATGTGGGTTGGCGTTGGCGTAATTATCAGTTCCGGTCTTATCGGTGTGATATGGCGGCATTATCGTAAGTCCTATCTTGCCAATATTTCCGGTAAAGAAGTCTTTGGTTTTGCTTTTTTAGTGCATTTAGTGATGTTGTCATGGTTTTTTCTGCTGCCTAACCAGCTTGCATTGCCCGTATTGTCGAAAATCGCCTTACCAATATTATTGATTTATCCCCTTGCTACCTGGCTGCTAAGTCGTTTGCTATCTCGCCGCTTTGAGCTGGAGCGGGACGAGCAAATTCGCCTGCAAGATGATTTTTTATTCCGCAGCCAATTTAACGTCGGCAATATTGGGATTGCCATTACTGGCGTCGATCAAAAGTGGATCAAGGTGAATCCAAGGTTATGCCAGATGCTTAAATACTCAGAGGATGAGTTGCTGCATATGACTTGGAAGCAGCTCACTCACCCCGATGATGTTGACGCTGATCTATTAAAGTTTGAGCTAATGCTTGAAGGCAAAATTGATAATTACGAATTAGATAAACGGTTTATTGCCAAGGATAACTCGATTGTTTACACCCATATGACAGTGGCCTGTAAGCGCGCAAATCATCAGGTATTATTAGTGATTGCAGGCTTTTTGGATGTCACGGCGCAAACATTAGCTGACATGGAGGTGCTCGCCAGTCGTGAACAACTTGAGTTGGTACTGAGCAGTAGCGATCTTGGGGTATGGGACTGGGATATTCGTAATGACCATATCGAGCGAAACGCCCGCAGTGCCGATATTTTAGGCTGCGATATCGATATGCTCAATGCCAATAGTCGCCAATGGATGGACTCGATAGTGGCTGAGGATAGGCCCAAAGTATTGCATTCTATCGAGGCCCATATTCGTGGCGAAACGCCGCAACATAAGATGGAATATCGCTTAAAAACCCTTAACCGCGACATCCGCTGGATTTTAGATACCGGTAAAGTGGTGAGCCGTGATGCCAATAACAATGCGCTCAGAATGTGCGGTACTTATACCGATATCACCGATGCTAAGTTGATTGAAGAGTCTTTAAAACTCTCCGCGTTAGTTTATAACAATAGCTCCGAAGCCATGAGTGTACTTGATGAAAACGGAGTGATTATTACCGTAAACGCCGCATTTACCGATATCACTGGCTATAGCGAGTCTGAAATTCGTGGACAGCATATTCGTATGATGTATTGCGACCTTAATGGTCACGATTTTTATCAGCGCATGAATCATGACATTCGCGAAAAGGGCGAGTGGCAGGGTGAAATGCGCCAACGGCGTAAGAATAATGAAGAGTATGTCATTTGGCTAACCATTAATACGATTAATAATGCCGAGGGTTTGCCTTATCGTCGTGTTGCGCTTTTTTCTGATATTACCGATAAAAAACAAAGTGAACATTTAATCTGGAAACAAGCCAACTACGATACCTTGACTGGCCTGCCTAATCGACGCATGTTGCTCGAATATTTAAGTGCCGAAATCAAGAATGCCGACCGTAATCGCAATCACTTTGCGCTGATGTTCCTCGATCTCGATTACTTTAAAGAGGTTAACGATACCTTAGGTCACGCCATGGGGGATCAATTACTGATCGAAACCGCCAGTCGCTTAAAATCCTGTGTGCGGGATGCCGATGTGGTAGCGCGACTTGGCGGTGATGAGTTTACCGTAGTATTAAGTGCTATGGCTGATCATAAGGGGATTGAACGAGTTGCCGAACATATTTTAAGGCGTATTGCCGAACCCTATCTGCTCGGTGAAGAAACTGCTTATATTAGCGCCAGTATTGGTATCACGCTTTACCCAGATGATTCGACCAGTATTGAAGGTTTACTTAAACATGCGGATCAGGCTATGTATGCGGCAAAAGATCAAGGCCGCAACCGCTTTAACTACTTCACGCCTTCGATGCAGGAATACGCTAAGTACCGCATGCGATTAATTCACGATCTCCGTCAAGCCGTGCTGAATAAAGAATTTGAACTGCATTATCAACCGATAGTAGCGATGGCGACAGGGGAAGTGGCTAAGGCAGAAGCCTTATTGCGCTGGTTCCATCCGGAGCGCGGCTCTGTATCGCCAGCAGAATTTATTCCCGTTGCTGAAGATACTGGGCTGATTGTTGAAATCGGTAACTGGGTATTTGAACAAGCAGCACGCCAAAGCGCCCAGTGGCGCAAGACGTTGGGCGTGGAAATTCAGATCAGTGTTAACAAATCGCCTATACAGTTCCGTGACGAGGGCACACTGTTACACAATTGGCTTGAATTACTGCAGCAGTTGGATGTCACTGGTGCTGGTGTTTGTGTGGAAATTACCGAGGGGTTATTGCTTGATGCCAGTATGGGAGTGACTGAAAAATTGTTAGCTTATCGGGATGCAGGCGTGCAAGTTTCCTTAGATGACTTTGGTACCGGGTATTCTTCACTGGCTTATTTGAAGAAATTCGATATCGACTATTTGAAAATAGATCAATCATTTACCCGTCATATCGATACGGATGAAAATGACCACACCTTGTGTGAAGCCATTATTGTGATGGCCCATAAATTGGGCATGAAAGTCATCGCCGAAGGGGTTGAAACCGAGGCACAGCGGCAGGTGTTGCTCAATGCAGGCTGCGACTATGGCCAAGGTTATTTATTCTCTAAACCCGTCAGTGCCAGTGAGTTTGCCAGCAAGTATTTGCTGATATAAACACCTAGGCGAGAAAGGTTTATCAGGCGTGCGACGTTTTGCCTATAAATCCGCCGCGAATTTTGCTAGACTCCGCGGCCCCATTTAAGGGCATGATGCAGAAAATTAATAATGTTGAAGAGTACAACAAGTCATCTCTTCGATTCGTCTCTTTTTTGCTGCGCATTGAGCAATTCCACCGACTAACACCTAAGAGTTCCTATGAAATTTGACACACTCGGCTTATCTTCACCTATTTTGAATGCGATAACTGAGTGTGGCTATCAGCAACTCACTCAAGTGCAACAACAGGTTATTCCTCTCGCCTTAACGGGGAAGGATATTATGGCCTGTGCTCAGACTGGAACGGGTAAAACCGCTTCCTTCGCCTTGCCCGTGCTTGAGCAACTTGCTGCCCAGCTTGCCGATAAACCCTTGCTGCGCGCCTTAGTGATGACGCCAACCCGTGAGTTGGCAATTCAAGTTTGTGCGAATATTCAAAAATATAGCCAGTTTTTGCCCCTTAAAACCTTAGCGGTTTATGGAGGTGCGAATATGAATCCGCAGCGTAAAGGCGTCGAGCAGGGCGTCGATATCCTCGTCGCAACGCCAGGGCGACTATTCGATATTATTGGCCAGTTCAATTTAGACCTGTCCAGTGTAACGACCTTAGTGATCGACGAAGCGGATCGTATGCTCGATTTAGGCTTTGTACGCGACATTGAAAAGGTGAAGCGCCTTATTGCCCCAGTACATCAAACGATGTTGTTTTCAGCCACCTATAGCGATGCGGTGAAGCAACTCTCCCATAAGATGCTCAATCAACCTGAATGGGTTAATGTTGCCGAAAATACCACGGCATCGACCGTAGAACAGTTAGTGTATCGGGTCGATAAGCGCCGCAAAGCAGAGTTATTATCTGAGCTGGTGGGGCGCAATAATTGGCGCCAAGTGCTGGTGTTCGCCAGTACTAAGGAATGCGCTGAGCATTTATTGCAGGAGTTAACACTCGATGGGATCAGCGCGGGCGTTTTTCATGGGGATAAAACCCAAGGGGCGCGTAATCGTGTGCTCGATGATTTTAAAGCCGGAAAACTGCGCGTGTTGGTGGCAACCGATGTGGCGGCCCGCGGGCTTGATATTCAGGCGCTTCCCTTAGTGATAAACCTAGAGTTGCCTTTCCTCGCGGAAGATTATGTCCATCGTATTGGCCGCACTGGCCGTGCGGGCCTGTCAGGTCGAGCTATTTCATTTGTCAGCCCAGCAGATGATGAAATGCTCGCAGAAATAGAAGCTTTAATTGGCCAGCAACTCCCTGTCACTGTGCAGCCTGGTTACGAGGAGGGCACGCCACTGCCTGCACGTTACCGCGATGCTCCCGCGGCAACCACTAAAACTAAATGGAGTTATAAAGCACCAAAAGATCGCACTATTGGCAAAGTCAGTGCTGCCGGGAAGTCGAGTGAGAGCCAAGCTAGAGCAAGAAAATCTCCTACCCGCGAGGGTAAGTATTCAAAAGATAAGGCGAAATTTAGCCCATTTCAAACTCAGCGTTCTGGTGGTAAGCCGCAGGGCGGCAATAAAGTAAAATAGTGCAGTACGCAGCGCGCCCAAGGCGCGCTTTTTGTTGAGCTTTAACTAGAATATCCCTACACTCGAATGCCCCTAAACGTTGCCCGTTACCCTGCGAGTGTTGTCCATGATCGTCAAAGCTATTCCCACCAATATCATCACAGGTTTTTTAGGTGTCGGTAAAACAACGCTTATAAAACAACTGCTTAATACTAAGCCTGAGGGCGAAACTTGGGCGATATTAGTCAATGAATTTGGTGAAGTAGGCATCGATGCGGGCCTCTTAGAGGTAAACAACAGTGGGGTGCAGATTCGTGAAGTTGCTGGGGGCTGCATGTGCTGCGCGGCGGGCGTACCCACGCAAGTGGCAATCAATCAACTGATTGCTCGTGCTAAGCCTGATCGCTTGCTGATTGAACCTACGGGACTTGGGCATCCTAATGAAATTATTAAAGTCCTCAGTGCGCCCCATTATCAACATGTTATCCGCCTTCAAAGCACTTTATGCCTAATCGATGCCCGTAAATTAATGGATGAACGCTACCGCGGACATGATAATTTTGTGCAGCAGTTGCAAGTAGCCGATGTGATCGTTGCGACCAAAACCGATTTATATCCTGAGTTTGAGGCATTGCAGGGCAGGCAATTAGCTCAGGAATTAACTGATTATCTCAATGCTTTACAACTTGATGATACGCCAGTGGTGGAGCATAGTTCGCCTCAAGGCTTATCGGCTCAATTACTTGAGCTCCTTAAGCAACCACACCGTGATTTACCTAAACCGGCCAGTAACCTAGCCGTTAGCATTAACGCATTGAGCCAATCTCGGAGTGTGTTGCGTAACACTGCCGACACTTTGGGTTTGCAGGGGCTGTTTACCGAGGAGGCAAGCGAGCAAGTCTACCAGTTTGATGCGCGTGGCATAGTACGTAAGCAAAATCAGGGGGAGGGCTGTTTTAGCTGCGGCTGGGTATTTGAACCTATGCAAGAGTTTGATTTTGATAAATTAATGCAACTTATTACCCTCCAGACCCAAACAAATCCTACTTTACTGCGGTTAAAGGCTGTAATGATTACCAGCGATGGTATTGCGGGGATCAATTGGAGCAGTGGGGATATGACTGTCACTGAACTTGATGATTGTGTTGATTCTCGGCTCGAAATGATTGCAACCCAAGAGCTGGATTGGGACCACATTGAACTGGCCTTAATGGAATGTTTAGCTGGTTAATTGAAGGGGATTAATCGGTGAGCATTGAGGTGGGAATGGTAACGCCACGTTTTTTTGCCAGTGTAGCCAATTCGCCTGTCTCAACCATATGTTGCATAAATAGATCGAAACGTTGTTGAAGTGGTTGAAATTTTACGTCTTTTGGAAAGGCCATAAAGCCATCTTGGATATCAATTCTTGGCATTATAGGGGTGATTGCCTGTGGAATTTTGATTTGCGCGAGCATTGCTTGAGTATTGCGTATGTTGGTGGCAAGCAAATCGAGATCGCCACGGGATAAGCGTTCAATACCACTTTTGAGATCTGCAAATTCATTAATTGTGAGCGTTTTGGTGCGTTCGTTAAACAAATAGCCGTAACTCCAGCCTTGCATTTTGCCAATTCTTAATCCATAGATACTGGCATAACTACCATCCCAAGGCGTGGGGTGATTGACTCTGGCGTAAAAAACGATTTCATCGCGATAAAAGGGTTGGGCCGAGAAGGCTAAGTGCTTTTGCCGTTCTTCCGAAAAATAGGGACCAATTAAAATATCTGCTTGGCCGCGCTCGACCATAGATTGCGCTCGGCGCCAAGGCGCTATTTGATAATGAATGGTCACTTTTTGTTGCTGGGCAAAACGATTGAGTATATCTACCCCTAAACCGATGTATTCGCCGTTCGGTTTTTGTTCAAAAATTTGGCTAAAACGAGTCCCCACCGCAAAGAGCTCCTCTGCTTTTATAGGGGCGACTAAGCAAATGAGGGTGAGCAAAACTAACCTTCGCAAGGTGTTCTTTAATGCCATTTCATTCCTGTGATGGTTGCTTCATTCCAAGTGGAATGTGGTGCAAGTAAGGGGAGTTTGTTAAATAAATCGTTACGTACTTTGAATATCAGCAAATTGTACACTGATTTAGATCCCTATCTGCACGTACCTGTCATCAATGCGGATAACCGTGCCTCAATAACCGGAAGATAACTAAATAAAAAGATTGGTAATTTTATAATATAAATCCTTAACCATATTTGTTTCAAATTGTATCCTTTGTGGTTGGTGTGATGGCGGAAGACTTATATTATTCAGGCAAGCTCAAGCAAACTGGGTTATGCTGCGCTGCCAATGCGTATTTTGATTAAAAGAGAACCCATGAAGTTACAGCAAATTGATAAATCCCTTTATCGTAGCAATATGAACCTGTTTATGGTGGCCTTAGTGTTGGCCTTGATCGTTTGCTCCCTTGGCTTTGGGGCTGGATTAATTGCGCTCTTTGGCGTTGAGGCTTTACCCGGTGAGCCTACAGGAAATTTCCACTGGAATTTACTCGGGGTGATTTTGGCGGTATTACTTTGTAGTGCCATTGTCTATCAGCTAAAAACTCAGCCCTTTTTTAAAGAGATTTATTATGTGTGGCAGTTAAAGCAACTGCAAAATCGCATTTATCGCAAGCTGGCTAAAGTCAAAGCAGCTGCGGCGGACAATGATGTAAATGCGTTGATTATATTGCTATTTTACTTCACCAGTTTACGCCAGGTGTATTTGCTGGATGATAATACCTTGACCTTATCAGCGGTTGATAAGGAGCTTGCACAGTTACAGGCACAATGCGACGTTTTAGGATTAGCGCTATCGGCTGAACAATTTGAGGTCGAACTGTTAGCGGGTTTTTAATTCTAGATTTAATGATTTAGTCGCGTATCAAGACCGTTAAATAAAAAGTGAGTGCATGCACACTCACTTTTTAATTGGAATCGATTAGCGGCTTCGATAACGCGGTTAAGGTATTAGTTCGCTGCCTGCTGCGCACGTTGCAGCGTCAGTAACCACTTACCATAGAAATAAATACCCACCGCCGAAATAGTACCAATCGCCGCAATTATATACCAAGCCATACCAATGTTGTGGCTGTGGTAGAGCAGCTGAGTCAGATCATGGGCGTTTTCGCCGGTAAAGCTGACTAAGGTGGTAAAGGCTTCACCCTGCGGAATGGCACTCACATCCGTTGCGCTCATGCCGCGCTCGAGTAATAAGTCGCGTGAGAACAACTCTTTCGAGGCGAAAATTTCATAGAGTTTTGGGCCAAAATAACCTTCTAAGCCCCAGCCAATCCCTTGAGGTAGCATGACAAAGCCAAGGTACATGGCTTTTTTACCTTCGGGGGCAATGTTACCCATAAATTCGTTTTTCTTTGGGCTAATCATCATTTCGCCAATCGAGAACATCGCGATGGCGAGCACAATAAACCAAGCCGCATGGAAGGCACCGATAAACACAAAGGCTAAAATACTGAGTAAACAGCCAATCAACATGGCAGTAGTTATGCGGTATTTGGCGGTCAGGGCGGCAATTAAAAAGCAGCTCGTCATAATCAAGCCGGCGTTGAGGTTAAGCATGCCCTCAGGCATCACTTTCGTGCCTTCATTATTTAATCCGAGCCAGAATTGTAAAATACCGTTGCTGGTGCCTTCACTACCAAAGAGCGAAGTGACAATCACACTGGTATCGACCCACTCGGAAATATGAATCGGTAGTACATCAAACAGCGCATTAAACAAGAACCAAAAACCTGAAAATACCAGCATGTAATAGATCACAATTGGCTTTTTAAGCTCATGCCAAGCGTCTCGCCATAGGGACTCTTGTTCGACTTCACCTGATTTAATTTGTTGATTACGGATGAGGCGCTCGGCTTTTCCTGGCTCGGTATATGTCAATAAAAACAGGAAGTTTAGTGAGATAATCGCAGCGCAGGCATAAAACACATTATCCCAAGAAAGTTGACGCATATGCACGGCAACCAATGGGCCTAAGAAGCCACCGATATTCACGACTTGGTAAAATATCCCCCAAGCCATGGAGGTATTATTACGATTGGTGGAGAGCACTAAGGTGCCTTGAATACCGGGTTTAAAGATACCCGTGCCGATGGCGAGTAGCAGTGCCCCCGATAAAAAGCCCCAAAAGGTAGGGAAGAACGCCATAGTCAGGTAGCCCATGATTTTAATCACGGTCGAGCCGAAAATGGTTTCCTTGTAGCCGACTCGGTCGGAAATCCCGCCAGTAAAGACGGGTACAAATGTCTGCATAATCGCCCAGAGCGAAATAATAATGCCATAGTCGCTGAGGCTAATCCCCAGACCGCCAGCCGATTCAGGCGCTTTGGCGTATAAGCCAGCACTGGCTTTTACGCCGTAATAGGCGATTCGCTCGACCAGCTCCATGCCGCCCACTAACCAAAAAATATAACTTAGGCTAGTGATGGAGGCCCACATACCTAACTGTTTGACTTCGCGCAGATCATTCTCTGCATTTGGACTATTGTGACTCATGTCCTTCCCTTTATTATTGTTATTGACTTTAATTTAACTAATTCATTATTAATTAAATGGTTAGCTCAATTGCAGAGACAAATAATGCCTCGATAATTAACTCATTTCTGGCAATATAAACCTACACTTTACCTAATTAAGGGGTAAATACCAAAAAAGTAGTGAAAAATGATGAGTTTCGCCACATCTGTTATTGAGTAGTGTTTTATTTGTCGTGATGGGTTGGTAAAAGTGTGCCATCAGTAAGATATTGTGTAGATTAGTTTTTGTTATAAATTTATCCTGCTAATCGGGTTTGGTATTAAAGTAAAATTTAGGTACAATCCATTGCCGCATTTTTGTTCATCATTCTATTTATCTAAGTGAATACCGCTAGAACAATCTGAGTGCGCACCCTGCCTTTATTTTTGTGAGATTTGGTTATGACTGCTGTTTCCCATAGCGCAACGGATCAACGCCTGCTGCAAGAGCCGATTTCGAAGCTTTTCTGGCGCTATACCATTCCAACAATCGCCTCCATGCTGGTGACTGGGGTATATGTCACCATTGATGGTATCTTCGTCGGCCATTATCTCGGTGAAACCGGGCTTGCTGGCATGATGCTGGCCTATCCCGTGGGCGCGATTCTCTACGCCGTCGGTGCCATGATTGGCATGGGCAGCGCCGCGTTAGTCTCGATTAACTTGGGGCAAGGCAATGTCGCCAAGGCGCGTAAATTGCTCGGTAATGCCTTTAGTTTATGTTTACTCGCGGGGGCATTTTTTGCCTTAATCGGCGGGATTTTTTCGCGAGATATTTTAATCGCCCTCGGCGCTGAGGGGGAAATACTCGAAAATGCTAATGAATACCTGTTCTGGTATTTTGCCTTATGTCATTTCCCTATTATCTCAATGGCATTTACCACCTTGCTGCGTAACGATGGTCGCCCATCCATGGTGACCTTTGTGCTGATCTTAGGTGGCGTGCTGAACACCTTTTTAGATTGGCTGTTTATTGTGGTGTTTCCCTTCGGTTTAGCAGGGGCGGCGATTGCCACCATGTTGTCGCAGGCTGTAACTGGCTTGCTCTGCCTGCAGCATTTTTTTGGGGCGCGCACTCAGCTCAAAATCAACCTAGAGCAGATGAAGCTTAAGCTTGATAACTGCATCAACATCGCCCGTGTTGGTTTGCCAAGCTTTTTAATGAATCTGTATCTGTCGATTGTATTGACTCTGCATAACACCGCATTTTTATGGGTTGGTGGCCCTTTGCATGTGGCAGCATACGGGGTGGTCAGTTATACCGAAGCGTTTTTCTACCTGATTTTTGAGGGGATTGCCCTCGGTACTCAGCCAATTTATAGCTTTAATGCGGGAGCAGGGCGCTTCGATAGGGTTAAACAGGCACGCAATATTGCCTTTGGCATGACCTTACTCACCGCCGCACTTGGCTTACTGTTGATTTATTCCCGCCCTGAATGGTTGGTGTACCTGTTTGCCGGTGATAACCCAAGCCTTACGCCCGTCGCGATTGAAGGCATGCGTTGGTATTTCTGGGGCTTGCCGATGGAAGGCCTCATTTTAGTGGGGGCGAGCTTTTTCCAAGCGATTAATTGTTCGAAACAAGCATCGATTCTAACTGGCGCAAAACTCATACTGATTGCTGCGATTATCTACTGTTTTGCTTGGGCTTTTGGCGTGATCGGTGTGTGGATATCGCTCGCGACCTGTAGCACGCTATTGGTCATTTGGATGTTCATTGCCATGCAGCGGCTTAAGATTAAAGCCTAATTTTTGTTTAGTTATTATCTTAGTCTTGAAACCGACTTAATACTGGCGTGTCGGCATGCGCTCTGATACATTTCGCTGGTTTAAACCCTGCTTAAAATGAGCTCAGTCTGTAGTATGAGTGTTGTCGATAAAATACCGTTACCGACTGACAGTAATGCAGGTGGATAGGATAAATTCTGGGCCACTTTGTCTGGCTTTTCGTTTGTTATTTAAGTTTTAAGAGGCTCTTATGCACACCGCTGCAGTCATCTCTATGCTGTTGTTTGGCGTGTTAACCAGTGTTAACGCCAGCGCCAAGGATAATGAGTTAGTGTTTGCTAGCGATTTTGAGGGTAACCGCTTATCACAACCTTGGTCTTGGATCATGGGGTGCCAATTTGAGGGTGCTGAGCCCCATAGTGGCGAGAGTGCGTTGTTATGTGCAGAAGGCAATAGCAGTATTGTCAGTAAATACCCTGTATCGGAAGCGGGTCTATTAGAGTTTTGGGTAAAAACTCAAAATATCCAAACCCAATATCGGATTAATGTGCTCACATCGCCCGTATTAAAACTGGATGCCCAGTGGCAGCATGTGGCGCTTATCGATGTTACTCCTGGCACAAATGAATATTTAGCCCATCGGGTGTCGATTGACGATCCGAGTCGTCAATATGTTCGCCTCGATATTGAAGCGATTAATGGCCCTATCAGTTTGGATGATTTAACCCTCGATAAAATTCGCTTAGATATTGCCCTGCAAAAAAACGAGCAAAAAATTATCGGCGGCATTTTAGATAAACTTAAAGAAGACAAAAACTACGAGGTTCAGGCCGAATCCTTTAGAACGCTGGGGAAAAACTACGCCGCCCAGCTCGAAAGCCAAAGACAATACCTTGAGTATTCGAACGCGATTTATTCCAGTATCACCTTTGTACTGGCGACCTCTGAGCGCAATAAAATGTCTAACCCTTTGGGTTATAACACCTTTAGGTCGGTGTTAACTGACGCTAAGCGGATTGCGTCGCCGATTCAACAGGCGCGTTTAGGCTCTATGGTTAAGCCCTTTGGCGACTTAGCAACCGCCACCTTAAATGTAGTGAGTGCTGGCGCCTACTCAGCCTTTGCTGAACCTTTTAAATCCTTCCTTGCGGCCACCTTTGACCGCTCAAACTATGACAACAGCGACTTAAGTCGCAGTGATAAAAAGTTTGCCGAGGAAAACGGCCTTAAGATTTACCAGCAGGCCGAGCGCTTTATGTCTGAAATCGAAAAAGAGTTGCAACAGGTGACCGCACTCGATAATGATTTAGTCAGTATGCAGAAGAACTTAGATAATTTCCGCAAGGATTTAGACAAACATCTGCGTAGCTATCTGCAACACGCCAGCATTGCCCGTACGCCCGAAAATTACAGTAAGGTGATGAGTAAAGATGAGCAGACTCGGGCGCAAATCATGGCTGAAGTGAATGCCAATATCAGCGCCAAAGCCGAAGCCTTACTTGCCTCTAATAGTAATGCTGAACTGGTACAGTACATGATTAAAACGACTGAAAAAATGGATGAGTTTCAGGAGTTTAAAGAACGTTTTAATCAAATTACTTCAGCGATGTTAACCTTCTATGACCGCTTTGAGCGCTCGATTGCCGCCGAGCAAAATCCCTTTACCGATCCAAGCGATAGGGCGGTATGGGAACAACATGCTCAAAGTGCACGCAATTATATTCGCCAGTCGAAGGAAGCCTTTACGAAAGCCTTTATGTAGTGATGTGTTGTAGAAAGGTTTACTGGGCTTGTTCATCAAAATGGCAGCGAAGGTTTTGCGCTGCCATTTTATGTTATCCATAGTGTTGTTCGTAAACTCAAAGTGCCTCAAAGCAAGATAGCTTGATCATTAGGTGTACTGAGTGAATTGTCATTGTTTCCCCAGTGACACGCCGTGAATATGTCCCTATAGGCTCGACGGCGACATCCATGTCGCCAACGGTCACTGGTGCAACAATGCCAATCTTCACGACCCCTCTGGCAGTTCGTTCAGCTAAAAGTTATTGCCCCAAAGTGTGTTTCAAAGTTAAAAATTCAAGTAGGGTGAATAAAGCAGTGGCTATAGAAAAGCTAATGTGATGAGGTTACTTTAAACCTAGAAGTCATGCCCGTCCGATATTTTAAAGCCAGCTAGTACTCCAGCTAGGATAGCCACGCCCTCAAGATGAAGCGGAATGGCTGACAGTGAAAAGTAGTCAAACTTATAGGCGCAAGCCTGTGAGGGGGGGGGCGGTACGAGCATCAGCCTGAATGTGAGGTCAGAATGCTGTCAACCAAGGTCAAAAACCAGTCGACAGTGAGCGTAAAAGAATGAGAAAGCTAAAACGATATCAAGTAATTACCCATCAAACTGTATAAAAAACCGCTACCGCAAAAAAGCAAATTCCTATAGCATCATTTATACCAATTGGCACGGATGTAGCAACGGCCATATTTAAGATTGAGTCAACAAGCGATTTATGCCCTGCAAACAGCGCAGCGCATAAATACTAAGACGTTAAATTTCTCAGAGAGATTCGTGCGATGAACGAGAAGAAATTCCCGAATAAAGAAAGTCTAAAAAAATGGTTAATTTCTGCAACTGGCATTGTACTTACATCTGTTTCTATGATGAGCGATGTTCAAGATTTGGAGTTTCAATTTTCAAATCCAAAGGCTCTGGTTACGGTGATGGAAGGAGCTCCTACTTATTTTCCTGATGGGCAATACATCATTACCTATTCCAACAGTTCAGATCTGGATTCTGATGATCTCGATTATTCAAAAATGGCAATGGTAATATCCCTTGAAGCAAAGTTGGCTAAATCGGATACATTAATTGGTGGTTTAAGACCACTACTTACTGCACTAGCCGACTTTGAATATTGCTGTACTATAGATCGAACCAATCCAGCTTACGTGACCGCAGGCATCTGGATAGTAGAGCCGAGTAATCCCGCTGAACTTGAGAATTTGAAACAAGTTTTGCACGAAAATTCTGTATTTTATGCTTTTAATGATGGTTCTGGCTTTGTCACACTCAACAACGCAAGGATGGGTAATGGTGTGCAGAAGCTGGTCAAAATTTAACAAGCAAAGGCAGGGCGACGCCAAAACGCGGCGCGCCTGCTTTGAGCTTTATGAATTATGGATGAATTGTGGAGTATTATTTAAAAAAGTATGGGGATTGGGCGTTTCTTGTATATATCTTAGTTGGAGTCGCTCCAACATTTATGTACGACACAATCCTAAATGAATCATACGATTGGGCATTTAAGTTCTTATCTCTTCCTATCGGCGCGCTTTGTTTTTATGTGTACCTTTTTAAAGTTCCAAAATATCGAAGGAAAGCAGGAAAAGTAAAAGGTTTTCTGTGGACTTCAATGATTGCAGCAATGCTTATTTTTATAAGTGGTGGCTATGTTATGGGACTAAACGCAATGGTTGGGGAACAGCAACAAGTTCAACTAACGGGTGAAATTGTCGAGCTAGACACATATGAAAGTACTAAGGGTGGTATGAGTTACTATGTTTATATTCAAACTACTCATACCAACGAGCCAACTAAACTTGATGTTTCAAAGAGGCATTTTGAATCACTAAAAGTTGGTGACTACTTTTCAGAGAGTTGGTCAAAAGGCTCATTTGGTCTGCTTTATAAGCGGAGATAATGCATAACAAAGCAATTATGAATGGGACGTCTAAAGCTTGGCTGGCGCTCATTCTTCGCTAATTTTAGCCAAGCTTAATACGCCCCATATTGCAGCGTCTATGCAAATACAGGAGGAACAATTGACTATTGCAGATACTGCACGTGATTATTTTCACATCAATAGAGCTGCTCCTTGGTCTCCATTTGAAATGTGGAGAGAAGGACAGGAAATAGATATTGGTGGAGAGAGTAATCCATATTTCAAGTTTTTTGAGACTCAACGAAAAGAGTATTCAGTAAACACCGAATCAGGTTCTATCATGGTACCAGCTGCAAAGTTTGTTGGGAGTGTCGCTAGAGGTGAGATCAATTCTCCTCATGTGGCTGATATTGCTAGTGAGGTTATTAGGCATTTTGTTGCTTATGTTAGAGAGTTGATTTGGGAAGATATAAGAAAGCAAGAGTTTCCTCATTTGCCATCAAGGCAGCGGTGCATCTGGTTAATCCTAGAACGGGAAGGTGTCAGGTTCTGGCTTGAGCGTTTAGGGCTCGAGGGACAAAGTTTTCAAATAGCGCGGGTTAGATTGCAAGGTCGTCTGCACACTGGTAGTGATGAGCACCTTTTAGGTGATAGCGAGCCAATGGAGATGACACTAAAACGTGCAAGACAATATTGGTTAGGAATCCATAATGATTCAGCGACTCAGGAAATCCTTTTTGAAGGACGCCTTCGAGTTATGGAGTTTCTGAGCCCTGAAGAATTTGCATAACAAATAAGGATAGGCCGCGCGTAGCCGCGACCCATTCTCAAAAGGCATGGCAAGTGTTGAACAAGTCCGATGTTGGTTATTGACACTTTATTATGCAAATAGCTGATTGAGAATTTGAAGGTGCTAAGGTCGTATTTTGAAAGAGACTTTTGTGCAGATATGACCTGCCCTTAGAGAACAATTGGTAGAAGAGGATACTGGGCGAATCATTCGCAATGATAAACGTGGCGCCATCAGTGAAACTAGCACTAAGTTACTGACAAGATTAAATATCCTCATGAAAACTGGCTCAAGCCCACTACTGAGTTTGGCAAGTTAAAGGGCCTGAGGAAAGTTAACTCAGACCCTATAAGTACTCGGTTAAAGCGCTGGCCAAATAGAGTTGACCATTGAATGAGTCCATTTAGGAGGAAGAGGGTTACACTGGCTTACAACACACTCCATATCTTAAGCTCGCTCTGCGATGGAGTTCATAGACTTCACAACCTAACAATGGCTCAGTTCTATTCAGTACTGCGCCAAAACGCTCAAAGTAGTCCTCATTAACTTGCTTTGCACTGATAAGCGGCACTTCAATACTGACATCTACACGACCTTTACGTATCAACGCAGGGTCAAGATGATCGAGATGATTTGTGGTCATTATGACAAGGCAGTCATCAAGAGGAATGACGCCGTCTAACGCGTTTAGTACGCCACCTAAAGTGAGTGGTGGGTTGTCTACGTTGCTTTCAGCTGTACGTGATACCGTAGCCTTTACACAATCACAGTCCTCTATTAACAACATCGCTCCGGGCGCTACTTTTCTAATCGCTTTATGAATAGTGGCATCATTGACAGTCGATAGATTCAATATGTATAGATCGCGATGATACTCAACCGCTAAGGCCCTCGCGATACCCGTCTTACCCGTGCCCGTTTTTCCATGTAGCAGTATGGTTAGCTTACTGACAACCGATTTTCCCCGACTTGCAAAGTTATCAACTTCCCTCATCAAGTCCTGCTTAAACCCTTCATCTAGCACTAAGTCACTAAAACCCGATGATTTCAATGTACCGTAGCGACACCATTCGGTTTCTTCGAAAATATTCACTTTCGGCTCAGTAGGAATGTCTCCACGAGTATCTTCTAAAAAACGATATAGTTTATCTTTTGCCCACCATGGTGCTCTTACAGTAATAGAATCGTATGCCATCGAACTATCGACCTTAGTACGGGTTGCCAACATAAAACAACCACCGTATTTAAACAGATGCATACCATAGCCGATAGACTTAACACTGACACGCCCGTCGTAATTCACACCATAGTCAAAGTACACAGCCTCAGAGATAGAACGTGAAAAAAACGGAATGGTAGTATTACTGATCAAAAAGGACAGCTTATTGAATATCTCTGTGCGTGCCTGATGGCTATCGTCTATAGTGAGCCGCACAAATAGCAGGCTACTGAGCCAACTTAACAGTTTCGCGGGGACATCTTTTAGCATGTAGCCTACGAGTCCAATTAACGTAAATGTTAATACTCCAACAATGACAGCCGTCAACAAAGGATCACTATTGGTGAGCGCCTTTATTTGTAGTAATACCTCGTTCATTTACTCACCTTTACTATAAATGCCTAATAGATATAGTCGAGAATACGACCTGCCGCGTCGAGGATACTCGTAAGGTATCTTCAGTATTGCGCTATCGCATCTGGTTAAAGCGACTTGATAAAGATCCTTTACTTATCACTAGTTATTGCTTTAGGCTGCGGCGCTCATCAAAGAGCAGTACGGCGCGGCCTTGCATCCACTGATTGACTTGCACTACATCCGTGTTTAACAGCCCGTTCGCCATCTTATAGGTAGGACGCCTGAATGTCGTGCAATGCAGGGATACGTGAGAACGACCATGGCTCTCGTTCATAAGCTTAGAAATCCTAGATTTCTCTATTCACCGAGTCGGCGGCGAATGCCATGGCAAGCCTGTACCTGTAGGCGAATAACCCTTATAAATCAAATGTTTCAAATATTGTTATGCTAAATTTTAAATAAGAAAGCCGCCAATAAAGGTCGGCTTTCATGTTTCGATTGTCCCGTAACCTTTGCGTTTCTTGGTTACATTAAATCTTGAGGCATTACAGCAAATACACGTTCGAGCTGCAGGCGCCGTGAGCACCGACGACGAGGGCTTGTTCGATATCGGCGGTTTTTGAGGGACCGGCGATAAACACCCCAAACTCACCTGAGGCTAGCGTGATTTCTTTTGCCGCTTGATGCATGTTTGGCACAATCTTATTGGCTGGCAGGGCTAAGATCAGGTTTTCACAGATAAAAGGCGTTACTCTGTGGCCTAAGTTCTTATTGTTTACCCAAATGGCACCATTTTCGGCAACACCAATATCCCCAGGTATCACCGCATAATCGATATCCCTGAGCTCGTGAGCCGTTGGTGGCACATCACGGTTTGCTGTGATGCCCTCAACGAGGGAGATAACCTGTAAGCCTTGGGCGACAAGCTCATCCACTTTGGCTTGCAGTGCCGCGAGGCCGCCTTCACGGTGAAGTGTACCCGCAACGGTTTTCAGATTGGTTTCAAACTGGCCAACCAGATCTTCAACCCTTGGGGCGACATCGATGCTCGGCATAGGATGGTTTGTTAAAGCCGACAGTTTGAGCGCATTGAGAATTTCGTGCTTACTAGACATCTTATAGGCTCCTGTGTTTCTTAAACCAAGCTTCGAAGCTGGAGTTGGGGGCGACTGGCAGTTCACGGTATTTACCCCAGGCACCGCTAAAGGGCTTGAGCAGACTACCCGGCAGAATGCGCAGTGCAGTTCGGGCCGCGCCCATTGAGCAATTGAGCAGAGTCGTGCTTGCCATAAATTTACCCACTAATGGCATATAGCCGTTTTTGCCGTAGGGGAGTTGTCCGGCTTCGGCCTTAAGGCGTCTGTGGTGGTGAATAATCTTATCGAGCGGCACCTTGGTCGGGCAGACATAGGTACAGCTACCACACAGAGTACAAGCCCAAGCGATGGAGTTGGTATCGTCATGCTTGGCACCCACCGCAATCCCAATCGGGCCGGGAATGGTGTAGTTGTAGCTGTAACCACCAGAGCGGCGATACACAGGACAAGTATTTAAACAACCGCCGCAACGAATACATTTCAATGATTCGGCAAGGATTTTATCCTTCATCATCTCGGTACGGCCGTTATCGACGATGATCACATGCATCTCTCCATCGACCTGTGGTCCACGGTAGAAGGCGCTATAAGTAGTGACGGGTTGGCCAGTTGCGTTGCGTGCGAGGGTGCGTAGTAACACGGCGGCGCTGTCGATATCGGGGACAATTTTGTCGATCCCCATTGAATGCAACTGCAACTTGGGCAGGTTAGCGCCCATATCGGCGTTACCTTCGTTGGTACAAACGACCACGGCGCCCTTATCGGCAATCGCCATGTTTACCCCTGTCATGGCGGCATCGGCGCTGAGGAATTTTTCACGCAAATGCGCGCGGGCGGCACGGGTTAAATACAAGGGATCGGCTGCCCCCGCTTTAGTGCCGAGTTTCTCATGGAAGAGGTCACCGACTTCTTCTTTTTTCATGTGAATAGCGGGCACCACAATGTGCGAAGGCGGCATTTTCGCGAGCTGAATAATGCGCTCACCTAAGTCGGTGTCGATGACTTCAATTCCACGCTGCTCTAAGTAAGGATTGAGATGACATTCCTCGGTGAGCATGGATTTGGACTTAACTAACTTCTTCACTTTATGGCTAGCTAAGATCTCGTGCACGATACGGTTGTGCTCGGCACCATCTTTAGCCCAATGCACTTTGATGCCGTTGGCAAGGCAGTTTTGCTCAAAGGTTTCAAGGTATTGTGCAAGGTTGGTTAAGGTGTGCAGTTTGATTTCAGAACCTAACTGACGCAGTTGCTCCCATTCGGGTAAGCTGCCAGCGGCGCGGTCACGTTTTTCGCGCAGCACCCAAAGGGCTTTAGAGTGCCAGTCAACTCGGGTTTCATCGCGGCAGAAAATATCGGCTTTATGAGCGTGAACCTGTGAACCCGTGGCCCCGTGATTATGTTGATATGCCATAGTGGGTCTCCTAGAGCGCGGCGTTAAGCACTTGCGCTATGTGGCGAATTTCAATCGGCAATTGCTGTCTGCGGATCATGCCATCGAGGTGCAAGAGGCAAGAGGGATCGAAGCCAACCACATATTGCGCGCCTGTTGCCGCGTGGGCTTGGGCTTTGTCTTTACCCATCTTGGCGGATACGGCTCCTTCATCGACGGCAAAAGTACCACCAAAGCCACAGCATTCATCGCGACGGTCTGGATAGACAATGTCGATACCAGCGATATTGGCAAGCACGGCTTCAACTTTGTTGAATCGTGGACCCATTTGCTCGCTTGGCGTGGCAAGGCTCAGCATACGAATGCCGTGACAGCTTAGTTGCAGGCTGATCTTATGGGCAAAAGGTTTGTTGAAGGCGGGAATGGGAGCGATATCGTGGAGGAACTCGGTCAGCTCATAGAGTTTGTCGATAACGGCTTGAGCTTCTGGGCTGCTATCAAACTCGTGGAAATTTTCTTTGGCGGCCACTAAACAAGAAGCGGCAGGACAAACAATGGCATCGCATTCTACACCTTTGAAAGCATTGAGTAATTTCAAGGTGGTACTGCGTGCTGCATCAAAGCAACCCGAGTTAGTCATCGGTTGGCCACAGCAAGTTTGGCCTGCGGGTAGAATCACTTGGTGTCCGAGTTTTTCCAGTAATTCCAGAGTGGCAATGGCCACATCCGGCATCATTTGGTTAACAAGACACGGGATGAAAAGGGCGATTTTCATTGTGCTTTCTCTTTCTTGTTAGTGAACGACATTGCCTTGCATTGTGGCCCCAAAGTCCACACAAATGCTAAGGTAGTTGATCCAATATAGGCTTATCTAAAGTAAATAAGTAGCCCTAATTTAGTAAATGATCTACTAGATTTTTGCAAAAATGAGAAGTTTTTAACAATATGATTTTAAATGGTTAATTTGGTTTTTATTTTAAGATTTATTTCGTTAACTTTGCGGAGTTGTCGATAAATGAGAATAGTTTTCTTCTAAAGAAAAACGGGGCTATCTTTAGCCCCGTTTGGTCAGTGTGTTAGCGACTGCACTCTTCGAGCAGATACGCTAAGTGGCGGTAGGAAATACCACTGTGTTGGGTCAAGCCGACCTCGCACATACGGTTGGCGTAATAGCCTTCTTTAACCTCAACTGGGATTAACTTCTTAATATTGCGCAGGGCGCTGGCGTTGATTTCTGGCTTATATAAACCTTTTTCACCGGCGTATCCACAACATTCAATACCCGCAGGTTTGAGCACTTGCGCCGAGCAAGCATTGGCAATGGCTTGCATCTTAGGCTCTAACTTCATCTTGCGAGCACTACAACCTAAGTGCAAAGCAACATTGACCTTTTTGTTGATGGTCAGCTTGTCCAGCAGCTTGTCGTGCATAAACTCAACTAGATCCGTAATTTGTACCTTTGGGTTACCCGTGAGGGTGCGATAAGTACAAGATAGGGCATCGACTAACACTGGGATCTTGCCGCCATTGCTCATCTTGCTGAGCACATCGATAAGCTCTTGGCGTTTGGCGTCGGCGTTTTTAAAGTCGCCCTTTGATTCCCACATTTGGCCGCAGCATAAATCGCGGGTCTTTTCTGGCGTGATAACGTTATAGCCCGCGCGCTCTAGTAGGGTTACAACCACTTCTGGCAAGGTGCGATTATCGGGATCCTTAGGTGTTGGACCAAAGGTCCGGCCACCACAGGCTGGGAAGTAAACAACAGTTTCTTGGCCTGCTTTGGCGGGTGACGGTTTAGGCAGTTTGCCGCCTTTGGGGAAGTCCGGATTCCAGTAGGGCACTTCTTTAGAAATCAGCCGACCCGTTTTCATCAGTGCATTAGTAATGCCATCGCCGGTGATTTTATGGATAACGCCAAGTACATCAAAGCCCGTACTGATCACTTGGTTTACCGCGCCAAAATGCTTGGCTTGGAAATCCAATACTTTTTGCTCTGTGGTGCTGATATAAGGTGTACGTAGTTTACGGACTAACTGACCCATGCTGTTATCGACTGGACAGGCGATAGTACAAAGCTGACAGGCGGCGCAGGTATCAATCACATCGTATTTTGCATCGGCGCGCATTTTAGCGGCCGCAGCTTTATCACCGGACTGCTCTAAGCGTTCGATTTCACGCAGAGTAGCGATACGTTGACGTGGCGAGAAGTTAAGTGCTGATGTTGGGCAGGTTTTTTCGCAGAAGCCACATTCAATACATCTATCAACAAAATCATCGACAACAGGGCAGGGCTTAATATTTTTAACGTGGACGTTCGCATCATCGTTAAGAATAACGCCTGGGTTTAGAATACCCTGAGGATCAAATAGTTGTTTGATGCTCTTCATCAAAGTGTAAGCATCTTGTCCCCATTCTTTTTCAACAAACGGTGCCACAGCGCGGCCGGTGCCATGCTCAGCTTTCATTGAGCCGTTGTACTTGTTAATCACCATATCGGCAATATCGTCCATAAAGGCATGGAAGCGGTCGATATCGGCTTGAGTGGAGAAGGTCGGAGTAATAATGAAGTGGAAGTTACCTGCCAGCGCGTGGCCATAAATACAGCCTTCAGGGTAACCATGTTTATGGAAAAGCTCAGTGATATCGTGAGCTGCTGCGGCTAGATGTTCAAGCTCAAAGGCCACGTCTTCGATGATAACTGAGGTTCCTTTTGGACGCTCGCCACCGACAATTGGGAAAAGCCCTTTACGCATCGCCCAGTACTTGTCGTAAACCGCGGGATTGGTACTGAATTCCATCGGACGGATGAAGTCAAAACCAGCCAGCTTGGTACTGACATCTTGGGTATAGCGTTCGAGCGTTTGAGCATCATCCGCACGGGATTCAATCAATAGAATCGCGGATAACGCAGGCAGTTCCGACAACCAATCTGGCATGCCTGGCTTGCCTGTTACCGCTTTAATGGATGGCCAGTCAAGGAGTTCGGCCGCAGAAACACTTTCACCATTAATCAGCGGAATGGCGCGTGCAGCATCTTCCATATTATGGAATACAGCCATGGCTGAGGCTTTAAATTTAGCTTCATTTACAGTGTGGTAAGTGACTTCGTTAATGAAAGCTAACGTACCTTCCATCCCGACCATTAAGTGGTTAATGATGTCAAATGGGTCGGTAAAATCGATTAAGGAGTTAATACCGTAGCCAGTGGTATTTTTGATGGAATACTTTTTACGAATGCGCTCGGCTAATACGGTGTTATGGCGTGTCAGATGGGAGAGCTCGCTCAGATCTTGCAGTAATTTTCCGTGGGTCTTAGCAAACTCAGCCTTAGATTTTTCACAGCCAGTATCGAGTTCAGTGCCATCGGCAAACAACAGTTTTGCCGATGCGATGGTTTGGTAACTGTTTTGAGCAGTACCACAGCACATGCCTGAAGCGTTGTTAGCAACAATTCCGCCAATTTTTGCCGAAGCAATCGTCGCTGGATCGGGGCCGATTTTGCGATTCAATGGCGCTAGCACAGCATTCGCGTCTGAACCAATAACTGCGGCACCTAAGGTAATTTGTTTTGCATCGCTACTGACTTCAATCTTTCTAAAACCATCATGGCCAAGGATAAGTAGTATCCCTTCACCAATCGCTTGGCCAGATAAACTGGTGCCTGCTGCTCTAAATGTGACGGGCGCATTATGCTTGCGGGCAACGGCTAAGGTGAGTTTTACCTGTTCTAAGGTCTCGGCATGGACAACAACTTCGGGCACGATTCTGAAGTAGCTGGCATCGGTAGACCAAGCAAAACGACGGACGGGATCATCCGTCACCGGACGATCACCTAATTGTGTTCTGAGATCACTGATGACCTCTTTGTAGTTAATCGACATAACATCACTCTCTTTATCTTATAGAAGAAAGTCGAAGTCACTCGGCGTGACTTCGAACAAGATGGATTAGAAGCCACCCCAAAGTGTTGCGATAGTGCCTGCAAGTAAGGCGTAGCCAAGGGCTACAGGCATGGTTTTACGAATAATTTCCGACTCTCTACCCGCCATACCTACTACAGTTGCTGCGGCAACCACGTTCATTACGCACATCATGTTACCGGCGTTTGCACCGATACCTTGCAGTGCCAATATCAGCGTATGGTTCATGCCAACATTATCAGCCACACTGTATTGCAGGCTTGAGAACATCATGTTTGAGAATGTCGCTGAACCTGATAGGAAGGCACCAAAAATCCCCACGATAGGCGCCATCCATGCCCATACCGCGCCCATTGAATGGCCCAACATATCGGCTAAGGCCACTGGCATAGAGGCTAGTCCAGCACCATTAGCACCTGAGTTTAAGAAGATTTTCACCATAGGTACTGAAGCACCTAATGAAATAATCGTCGGTAACATTGATTTGCATGAAACACCGATGGATTGCTTAATCGCAGGACTTTTCATTTTGAACAGGAAGAAACCGATAATACACACTGCGACGAAGAAGGCGCCAGGGGCGTATAAGGTTGCAAAGCTCGCTTTAAGCTCAGTACCCATCAGGCCTGTCCAGCTAATGTTGAAACTCGATAACCAAGCTTTCAGTGGTGTGACTGTACGAGATAACACTAACAGCGCAGCCATGATGATATAAGGTGTCCAGGCGGCAATTTGTGAAAACTGGGCTTTCGCTTCGATCTTCACACCTTCTTGGTTGTCATTCTCTGCGAAATCATTCCAAGGTGTTTTAGGCAGTAGGTAGCCCTTACGCGCAACAGGGATCACCAGTGCCATACCGATTAATGCACCAATAACTGATGGGAATTCAGGGCCTGCAAGGTAGTTAATAATCCAGGCGGGGACAGTAAAGGCAAGACCTGCGAAAATCGCAAATTTCCAAATGGCTAAGCCTTCTTTAAAGGATTTGTTGCGGCCAAAGAACCCGGTCAGCATTGTCACCATAACCAGTGGAATTAATGAACCTGTGATTAAGTCGATAGTGATCATATGCATTACGATATATCGAGCATAACCCGCATAGGTTCCACCATGGGCAGCAAACTGCTCAGCAGCCATGCTTACACCACCTTGGATAAGACCCTGTTCCATCCCAAAGAGCACGGGTAAACCAATTGCCCCAAATGATACGCAGGCTGAGTCAGCAATTAAGGCGACTACGGCGGCGGCGACAGGAGGTACTCCCAGCAGTACCAGCAGTGGCGCGCCAATGGCGGCTGGCGTACCAAAGCCAGCGCTACCTTCGATAAAGGCGCCGAATAACCAACAAATAATAATCACCTGTACACGGGCATCGGCACTGATGTTAGTGAAGCCTGCGCGGATAGTATCCATTGCACCTGAATA
The DNA here is from genome assembly GCF_001308045.1 of Shewanella sp. Sh95. Lineage (NCBI taxonomy): Bacteria > Pseudomonadati > Pseudomonadota > Gammaproteobacteria > Alteromonadales > Shewanellaceae > Shewanella > Shewanella sp. Sh95. Next base: position 13,453 of record NZ_LGYY01000185.1, on the reverse strand, counting down.
TTTCAGAGTATTAAGTAGGAATACCGCACCGAAGATGATGGTTAATGGCGTGATCGCTGACAGCAGTCCTTCAAGAACGGATGCGGCCAATAGAGTGGTATCCATTTGCCAAATAAATACGGCGGCGATGGCCGTAACTACCATGGAAATGGGCATAGCTTTTGACGCGGGCATTCTCAGTAATACAAGAAAGATCATTACACTGAGCACTGGCGTCAAGCTGGCGAGGAGTTGGAGTATTGTCATGCTTGCCTCTACATAAAGTGGTCTGTCTTATTTTTTATAGGAATCTTATTGGTGCTTCGATATCAGAACTTATGGTGGATAAATCAGCAGTATTCACTACTAATAATCACTGTTACGACATTCTGTGGTGTGTACTAGACGCTATTCGGGGTTGAACTTATATGATCTAGATCATTTTGACTGCTGTATGAAATGCTAATTTACAGTGCTGCGGGAGGCTTCTCTCATAGGATTTCTTCAACTGTGACCAATGTCACTTAAAGAGTGGTTTGTATATTCCTATGCTCAATAATTAATTTAACTTGTGTGCTTTTTAGTTATAAAAAATCAGATCTTCACTAAATTAGCGATCAGTATTGCAATTAACTGATCCATTTATTTCATTAATGGGCACTTAATGAATTTTTAAGACAATATTAAGGTGTGATCTATGTCACTCAGATTCTTATTAAAAGGAACGGTGGTTTTTAATGATTTATTTTAAATATATGATTTTTATTATTTTATATCATTTTTAGACTGAGGTTTTTAGCGTGATGTAGCTCACGCTTTATCGGATGGGGAAATTGAGTGTGAGCAATGTCACTTTATGAAATATGAGTTAATCTGAAATTTAATAACGGTTAATAAAGCTGTTTACAGCAATGCAGCTGCACAACTCCATTTTGTTAACAACTATAGTCAGTCATTATCTCTATTTTTTTATGGTAGGTTGCTTGAGTTAAGCTTCGCATCATCTCATCGTACAAACTCAAAACAACTTACTGCCCCAGCCGAGTTTACTTCGCAACACATGGAAGTAATTATGGCCTTTAGGATGGATAAGCCTAAGTTGCTCAGAGCTGCGGCGCACGATGATCTCATCGCCGGGTAATACCGCTAAATGCACATGGCCATCACAGCTAACCTCAAGGTTTTCGCCATTTTCAGGGGAAACCACCATCTTAATGGTGCTGCAAGCATCGACCACGATAGGGCGGCATGACAAGGTGTGTGGAAACATCGGGACTAAAATTAATGCCTGTAAATTGGGGGTGAGAATCGCCCCACCTGCTGACAGTGCATAGGCGGTTGATCCCGTGGGAGTGGAAACTATCATGCCATCGGCGCGTTGGCTGTACATGAATTGATTGTCAATATAGACCTCAAATTCAATCATGTGAGCGATCTTACCCGGATGCAGCACCGCTTCATTCACCGCGGTATTACTGGCTTTTAGCTGTCCATGGCGATAGACCTCTGCCTCAAGTAAAAAACGGTGCTCGGTATCAAACTCACCATCGAGCACTTTAGCGAGCGCCTCTTCGAATGCATCCGGCGGTAAATCCGTTAAAAAGCCAAGGTTGCCACGGTTTACACCAATCACGCCCACATCGAAGCGTGCCATTACTCTGGCGGCGCCGAGCATATTGCCATCACCGCCAACGACTATCGCTAAATCACAACGCTCGCCAATCTCTAATAAATCAACCGCCACAATTTGTGGGCCTAACTCAGTTGCTACCCGCTCTTCTACGAGGACTTCATAACCTTGCATTGTCAGCCAGTGGTGCAGACGTTTGAGGGTTTGATTTGTCCCTGGATGATGCGGCTTACCAATTAGGCCAATGGTGTGGAACTTTGTGGTCATATTTATGCTAGATCTGGCCTTAGGCCTTGAAACGTCAAAATTGATCCCCATAATATGCCCAGAGTATTTAGAAACAAAGCATTTTTAGCTGGAGTGAAAATGAGCAACGAGTCGATTAAAGCAGAACAGGATCTGATCCAAGAGGGTGTAGAGTCTGAAGTTTCTACCGAAGAAGCAAGTCTGATTGATGAGCTTACCCAAGCCAATTTCCGTATTGAAGAGCTGGAACAGTTACTCGCTGACGCTTTGGCGAAAGTTGATGAGCAAAAAGATTCAGTAATACGTGCAGCTGCCGAAGTGGATAACATTCGTCGTCGCGCTGCGATGGATGTAGAGAAAGCCAATAAGTTTGCTCTGGAAAAATTCGCCAACGAATTGCTGCCAGTGATAGACAATATGGAGCGAGCGCTGCAAGGGACTAATCCGCAGGATGAAACCACTAAAGCTATCTATGAAGGTGTTGAGTTAACACAAAAGAGTTTGTTGACCGCTGTGGCGAAATTTGGTGTAAAACAAATTGATCCTCAAGGACAAGCCTTCAACCCTGATCAACATCAAGCGATTGGTATGCAACCAAGTGCTGAATTCCCAGCCAATACTGTGATGTTAGTAATGCAAAAAGGCTATGAACTGAATAGCCGTTTATTGCGCCCAGCCATGGTGATGGTGTCTCAAGGTGGCCCTAGTCAAGAGTCTGCTTCGATTGATATTGAAGCGTAAGCGGTAAAACGTTAAACCAATAAAAAGGACTGCAGATGCAGTCCTTTTTAGTTTAAAACTTTTATTGTAAGTTAATCAGTAGCTTATTTTATCATAAACAGGGAGCAAGCTCCCTTGAGCTTAATTGGCAAGATAGGCATTAATCTGCGCTAACATGCCTTCGGCATCGAGTTGTAAGTCATGGATCACTTCTTCTGGTGATCCATGTTTAATAAACTCATCGGGCAAGCCAATTTGTAGTACAGGTTTAGGCATTTTAAGCTTTTGCAGAAGCTCTAGCACACCTGAGCCAGCGCCGCCCATAATGGCGTTTTCTTCCACTGTGACGAGCACATCGTGGGTTTGCGCCATCTCTTTGACTAAATCCACATCCAGCGGTTTCACAAAGCGCATATCGACCACTGTTGCATCTAAACTCTCTGCGGCAGTGAGTGCTGCGGCTAAGGTAGTCCCGAAGTTAAGCATCGCGATACGTTTGCCTAAACGCTTAATCACCCCTTTACCAATTGGCAGCGCCGTCATGGCTTCAACTTGAGTCGCACCTGTTGCACTACCTCTTGGATAGCGTACCGCGCTTGGACCTGCATCATAGCAATACCCGGTATACAGCATCTGGCGACATTCATTTTCATCCGATGGCGCCATAATCACCATATTTGGAATACAGCGCATAAAGCTTAAATCAAACGCCCCTTGATGGGTTGGGCCGTCGGCACCGACAATACCTCCACGATCAATGGCAAATAGTACGGGTAAACGCTGCAATGCGACGTCGTGGATCAGCTGATCATAGCCGCGTTGTAAGAAGGTCGAATAGATTGCGACCACAGGTTTATAGCCCTCACAGGCAAACCCTGCACCTAAGGTCACCGCATGTTGCTCGGCAATGGCTGCATCAAAATATTGTTTTGGGAAGCGCTGCGAGAACTCCACCATACCCGACCCTTCACGCATGGCAGGGGTAATGCCTAAGACTTTTTCATCCTGCTCAGCGATATCACATAACCATTTGCCAAACACTTGAGAGAAGGTTGGTAGTCCCGGCTTAGTCGCTGGCTTCTTAAATTGTGATGGGTCAAATTTAGGGACGGCGTGCCAACCGATAGGATCTTTTTCTGCTGGCTCATAACCGCGACCTTTTTTGGTCATAATGTGTAGCACTTGTGGCCCCTTGAGATTGCGCATATTGCGCAGGGTTTCCACTAGGGCATCGACATCGTGGCCATCGATAGGGCCGATATAGTTAAAGCCTAATTCTTCAAACAGTGTGCCAGGAACCACCATGCCTTTGAGGTGTTCTTCGGTGCGCTTGGCCATTTCTTTGATAACAGGCATGCCCTTGAGCACTTTCTTGCTGCTTTCACGAATCGTGGTGTAGAAGCGGCCTGACATCAATTGGGCTAAGTGATTGTTGAGTGCGCCGACATTTTCTGAAATCGACATTTCATTATCGTTTAGCACCATCAGCATATCATTGTGCAAATCACCCGCGTGGTTCATTGCCTCGAATACCATGCCGCCTGTCATTGCACCATCGCCAATCACGGCAACCACTTTACGGCCTGCCTGTTCTTTTTCGGCTGCAACGGCCATGGCTAATGCGGCACTGATGGAGGTGCCTGAGTGGCCTACGCTAAAGGTGTCATATTCACTTTCTTCCCGCCAAGGGAAGGGGTGTAAACCGTTCTTTTGCCTAATGGTGTGCATTCTATCACGGCGACCAGTGAGGATTTTATGGGGATAGGCTTGGTGACCAACATCCCAAATCAAACGGTCAAACGGGGTGTTATAGACATAATGCAGGGCAACAGTCAGCTCGACAGTGCCAAGCCCAGAGGCAAAATGTCCGCTGGACATGCCAACGGACTTAAGAAGGAACTCCCGCAACTCATCGGCCAATTGGGGTAATAGGGCCTGTGGAAGCTGGCGGAGTTCATTAGGTGTGTTGGCCTGTGCCAACACTGGAAACTGAGAAATGTCCAAACTCATAGCGAGATACTTCGTCTCTTTTTATATTCTTCGCTCAATAATATAGCGGGCGAAGTCTGCAATTAACTGGCTATTGTATGGCAATTTAGCCAGCGCTGATAGTGCCTCTTGGATCAGTTGCGCGGCGGTATCTTTTGCGCCTTGCAGTCCAAGTAGTTGCGGAAAAGTACTCTTATTTGACTCGGCATCTGAGCCTTGAGGTTTGCCGAGTTCTTCCGTGGTGGCAATAATGTCCAGAATATCGTCTTGGACTTGGAAGGCAAGTCCTACGGCATGGGCAAATTCCATCATAGTCTGATATTGATCTTTTGGCGCGTTCGCGGCGATCAAGGCTAACTCAACGGCGCAGCTGATCAGCGCCCCTGTTTTCATATTATGCAGTTGAGTTAATGCTTTAAGATCAATGTGCTTATCGGTGGAGGCTAAGTCGATGGCTTGACCGCCGCACATCCCCCGATAACCAGAGGCTTTTGCCAATGCTCTGACCATAGCGATATGTTGCTCGCTGGTAATCCCTGGCACGGCTTCAGTCACAATCTCAAAAGCTAAAGTTTGTAGTGCATCCCCAGCAAGAATTGCGGTGGCTTCATTGAAAGCGATATGCACTGTGGGTTGACCACGGCGAAGTGCATCATCATCCATAGCGGGTAAATCGTCATGGATTAACGAATAGGCGTGGATGCATTCAATCGCGGCGGCGCAGGCATCGAGTTTTTCAAGTGCTACGCCAAACATTTGCCCGACACTGTAAACCAAGAAGGGACGAATGCGTTTTCCCCCTAAAAGGGCGCCATGGGTCATCGCGGCTTTTAACTGAGGAGCTGTATCTTCGAGTGTACTAAAACGTTGTTTTAATTCGTTATCAACTCGTAGTTGATATTCTTTTATTGCATTGACTAACACGCTTATTCGCCCTCAACGGCATAGGGAGAGAGGGGCGCATTTTCATCCTGCTTGAGTAAAATGGCCACTTTTTGCTGAGCTTGTTCAAGTTTTGCCTGGCTGTTACGCACCAGATTGATGCCTCGTTCAAATTGTTTTAACGCATCATCGAGAGAGACATCGCCCTGCTCTAACTCAGCAACGATGCGCTCGAGTTCACCAAGGGATTCTTCAAAACTGAGATTTTCGGGTTTCTTTGCCACGTTAATAATTCCTTTGAAAGAGCGGACACAAGGTATATCAGGGCGGCTCAAGGGTCAAATTCAGTCGATGGATATTTGCTCGATAGCACGCTTTGTTGCTGAATTTTTTTCAGAAAATAGAAATTGCCGCTAAACTTGCTTAGAGCTTGTCCGATAAATGACAATAGTAGCATTATGCTTATAATCATCTTAAGACATCATAAAATAAGGCTTGGGTTAAGACCAAAGTGTTAACCGTTGACGGATGACATTTAGTGTTATTTTGCCAATAGAGTCAGTATCATGTCGTTTATACAGAATATTGAGGAGCCGTTGTGGATTTAGCTACAGTTATTGGACTAGTCGGGAGCTTTGGTTTTATCCTTTGGGCCATGGTAACCAGCGGCGGCATTGCAATTTTTATCGACATTCCTTCCGTCTTTATCGTGTTTGGTGGCTCCTTCTTTGTCGTGATGATGAAATTCAATTTAAAACAGTTTTTAGGTGCGGTAAAAATCGCAGTAAAAGCCTTTATGTTTAAAATTGATAAACCTGAAGATCTTATCGAACAATCTGTGACGATGGCTGATGCGGCGCGTAAAGGTGGATTTCTTGCTCTTGAAGAAGCACAAATTTCCAACAGTTTTATGCAAAAAGCCGTCGATATGTTAGTGGATGGTCATGACGGTGAGGTGGTACGTGCCGCGCTTGAAAAAGATATCGCCCTCACCGAAGAGCGCCATCGCAACGGCATCGCCATTTTCCGGGCTTTTGGTGACGTAGGACCCGCGATGGGGATGATTGGTACCCTAGTGGGCTTGGTGGCGATGTTATCCAATATGTCGGACCCGAAATCGATTGGCCCTTCAATGGCGGTTGCGTTGTTAACTACCCTATATGGTGCGGTAGTGGCTAACATGGTGTGTATTCCTATCGCCGATAAATTAAGCCTTAGAATGGGTGAGGAAATGCTAAACCGTAACTTGATTATGGATGCGGTATTGGCGATTCAAGATGGCCAAAACCCTCGAGTAATTGAAGGCTTTTTGAAGAACTATCTTGCTGAAAAACAGCGGAAAATCGATACAACGGACGGAGAGTAGCCCATGGCTAAGTGCAACTGTCCACCGCCCGGAGCACCACTCTGGTTGGCAACATTTGCCGATTTGATGTCCCTCTTGATGTGTTTCTTCGTGTTGCTGCTGTCATTCTCCGAAATGGATGTGATGAAGTTTAAGCAGATCGCAGGTTCGATGAAGTATGCATTTGGGGTGCAAAACAAAGTCGAAGTTAAAGATATTCCTAAGGGGACCTCGGTGATTGCCCTCGAGTTTCGTCCTGGTCGTCCCGATCCCACGCCGATTGAGATCATCAACCAACAAACCAATGAAATGACCGAACCCACGTTGGATTTCCAAGCGGGGGAAGATGATAGTGCGGGTGGGGTACAACAACAGAACGGTTCGCAGCGAGGTGGTGAAGCAACGGCCACGGCTCAAGAAACCGCTGATGCGGTGAAGGCAGAGGCTGCGGCAGCTCAGGATAAGATCAATCAGCAAGTGAAAAAAATGGCGCAGGAGCTCAATAAAGAGATCACCGATGGGGCGATTGAAATTGAGTCACTTGGACAGCAAATTATTATTCGCATCCGTGAAAAAGGTTCATTTGCCTCAGGCTCTGGTTTCCTACAACCGCGATTTAAACCAGTGGTGCGTTCGGTGGGGGAGTTGCTCAAAGATGTGCCGGGAATTATCACCGTATCGGGTTACACCGACGATATGCAGATAAGTGATGAGCTCTATAGCTCAAACTGGGATCTCTCCAGTAAACGTGCTGTAGCTGTGGCTGATGTGTTATTGCAGGTCAAGGGCTTTGATCCTAAACGGATGAAAGTGGTCGGTATGGCCTCAAATAATCCAATTGTTTTAAATGATTCGCCTGAAAATCGCGCGCGAAATCGTCGAGTTGAGATTGCGATTGAACAAGGTAAAGCAAAAGAATCCGAAGAAATTCAAGTAGGTAAATAGCTTTTAATCCAAATAAGTTATTTGATAAAAACGCCGTGACTTGCTCACGGCTTTTTTATTTGGGCTTTTTTGACTATAAGTTCAACTGTGCGTAAGCGCACGCCACGAGCAGCCCTAGTGTGGAAACAGGTGCGCCAATCGCCGTGAGTTTGTTATAATCCGGCGATTATTCTTTTAACCAATTTTGCTGTTGCCAAAATTGCCCGCGGAAATCCCATGAAGTTTATTGTAAAGCTGTACCCAGAAATCATGATGAAGAGTAAGCCTGTGCGCATGCGCTTCACTAAAATGCTTGAAACCAACATCCGTAACGTGCTTAAAAAAGTTGATGAAGATGCCAAAGTGCAACGTCAATGGGACCGTATTTGGGTAAAGGTGCCAAATGATAAACCTGAATTAGCTCAGGCCTTTGGTGAGCGTTTAGCCTGTATTCCTGGGATCGCCCATGTGGTGCAAGTGGATGAATACAGCTTTACCTCTGTTGACGATATCTACCAGCAAGTTTTACCCGTTTACCGTGACCAAATTGCCGGTAAAACCTTCTGTGTGCGCGTCAAACGCACTGGTAATCACGATTTTAACTCTATTGAAGTAGAGCGTTATGTCGGTGGCGGCTTAAACCAGTTTACCGATGCGATTGGCGTGCGCTTAAAGAACCCCGAAGTCACCGTTAACCTCGAAATCGAGGGCGATAAACTGTATATGGTGACTAAGCGTATCGAAGGCTTAGGCGGTTTCCCAATGGCAACGCAGGAAGATGTGTTGTCGTTAATTTCGGGCGGTTTTGACTCGGGCGTATCGAGTTATCAATTTATTAAGAAGGGCGCTCGTACCCATTACTGTTTCTTCAACCTAGGCGGCGCGCAGCACGAGATTGGCGTTAAGCAGGTTGCTTACCATTTGTGGAAAACCTATGGTGAATCCCACAAGGTGAAGTTTGTGTCCGTGCCGTTTGAGCCTGTGGTGGCCGAGATTTTAGAGAAAATCGACAATGGTCAAATGGGCGTGGTGCTCAAACGGATGATGATGCGCACCGCGGCACGTATTGCCGAGCGTATGGGCATTCAGGCGATTGTGACTGGTGAAAGCTTGGGTCAAGTGTCGAGCCAAACCTTAACCAACTTAAACGTGATTGATCGTTGCACCGATATGTTGATTTTGCGTCCGCTGATCACTATGGATAAGCAAGATATTATCAATGAATGCCGCCGTATCGGCACCGAAGATTTTGCTAAGTCTATGCCGGAATATTGCGGGGTGATTTCACAAAAGCCGACTGTTAAAGCGGTACTGGCTAAGGTGGAAGCGGAAGAGACGAAATTCTCTGAGGATTTGATTGACCGTATCATAGAGCAAGCCGTGGCCATTGATATCCGGGAGATAGCAGAACAAATGAATACCCGTATCACTGAAACTGAGACCGTTGTTGCTATCGACACCAATGAAGTGGTGATTGATATTCGCGCCCCAGAGGAAGAAGAGAATAAACCGCTGGAGATTGAAGGCGTGGAAATCAAGCGCATTCCTTTCTTCAAATTAGCGACTCAGTTTGCCGATCTCGATAAGCAAAAGACTTACCTGCTGTACTGTGAGCGTGGCGTGATGAGTAAATTACAGGCACTTTACCTGATTGAGCAAGGTTATCACAATGTTAAGGTTTACCGCCCTTAAGCGATAACCAGCAAAGTGTATGCAAGGTCAAGCCTCGGGTTTGACCTTGATATGCAGCAATCTACGGGATTATGAATACAAAAAAGCCGCATTGGAATGCGGCTTTTATGTTATTGCGAAGCAGTGCAATTTACTCGGTTTTGACCACTTGCTGTGCTGGTAACACCTCATCGGCAATCAATAAGGTGGGATCTTGCAGCGCTTCTTGGTGCATTTTTTCCATCGTTGCCGTCAGTTCGGCATTGATACTTGTTTGTAAATCACTGGTGTCGATAATAATTTCAGCATTGATAACATTAGCGTAGACATTGGCACTGAGTGCGCTGACTAACACTAACGCAAAAGCAGATTTTAAATTGAACATAGTCGCCTCCGGGCTGACAAAGTATTGCTGTCAGACATTCCCATCACCCGTTCGAGATTGTCCAACTCATGTGTTTCGTTGGCGCAAAATTTAATCAAAAATGCTGGCCTTTACAAACGATTAAATGTAACAATACGGATTAGAAAAACTAATTAAAAATTGAGATAGAGATCACTATGTCAAGACGCTTACCACCACTGAATGCGGTTAAAGCATTTGAGGCCGCCGCACGGCATTTGAGCTTTACTCGAGCGGCTGAAGAATTGTTTGTGACTCAGGCTGCGGTGAGTCATCAAATTAAAGCGCTGGAAGATTTTCTCGGATTAAAATTATTTCGCCGAAAAAATCGTTCACTGCTGCTAACCGAGGAAGGCCAGAGTTATTTTCTCGATATTAAGGACATCTTTATTCAATTGGCAGATGCGACCGATAGGCTGCTCGCACGTAGTGCTATTGGTTCGTTGACCGTGAGCATGTCGCCAAGCTTTGCGATTCAGTGGCTGGTGCCGCGTCTGTCCAAGTTTAGTGAAAAGAATCCTGATATTGACGTACGGATCAAGGCGGTGGACACAGAGGCCAGTTCCTTAACTGACGATGTTGATGTCGCGATCTATTATGGTTTAGGCAATTGGCCTGGGCTGCGGGCCGATAAACTTCGCAATGAAGTGCTTATTCCGGTGTGTTCACCCATGCTGTTAAATGGCCCTAAGCCGCTGTCAAAGCCGGAAGATTTAAAACACCACACATTGCTACACGATATGAGTCGCCACGATTGGCAGGCGTGGTTTAGACAATGCGGTATTACCGATATCAATGTGAACCAAGGTCCAATTTTCAGTCATTCTTCCCTCGTCTTGCAGGCGGCAGCTCATGGTCAAGGTGTGGCGTTAGGTTATAGCGTGTTGGCTCGGCCCGATATTAAGGCGGGACGACTGGTATGCCCATTCCAAGAAGTGCTAGTGAGCAAAGATGCTTACTACCTCGTTTGCCAACAGAATCATGCCGAGCTGGGTAAAGTGGTCGCGTTTCGTGAGTGGATGTTAGATATGTTTGCCGAGGAGTCACGCAGTGAGTTGTTGCCCGGATAATCCCTCGGTAAATGTTGCACTGAGTGCCCATGTGTTAGAAGGTGAACCCTCAGAGATCTTGATTTTATTTGCCCATGGCGCGGGAGCGAATCGAGACTCAGACTTTATGTGCCAAATGGCAGCAGGTCTTGTTGCCAAGGGCTTTCAAGTGATGCGTTTTAACTTTCCCTACATGCAGGCTAATGCCATGGATGGTAAAAAGCGACCGCCAGACAGGGCTCCAAAGCTGCTTGCCTGTTTTAGCGAGATGCTCGATGTGGCACACGCTCAGCCTAAGGTTAAGCGTGTGGTCTTGATGGGCAAATCCATGGGCGGACGCATGGCGGCTTTACTGGCTTGTGATAGCGTACAAGCCAGCCGTATCGATAGGGTTATTTGTTTAGGTTATCCCTTTATTCCGCTTAAGGGCGGTGAGCCTAGGTTGGAACCCCTGAACGACTGCCAAGTGCCCGTGTTAGTGCTGCAAGGGGAGCGGGATAAGTTTGGCGGCAAGATGCAAATCCCCACTAATGATATTCAAATTGAATACTTAGCTGATGGGGATCATAGTTTTGTCCCAAGAAAGTCGTCAGGTACGACTGAAGCGGCTAACCTTGCACTGGCTGTTGATTTATCAGCAAAATTTATTGGCTAATGTTTCTTCTTGATATGACGTAAAGTGCTCAGAGTCTGGATTAACGGCTCGGGCGTCATCCGTTGTAAAGCCTATTGGTTTTTGGAGGTTAAAATGCGTAAAGGATTGTTGTTACTCGCCGCGGTAAGCGGTTTTTTTGCGGTCGCGCTAGGTGCTTTTGGTGCCCACGGTTTAAAAGCCGTGGCGCCCCCAGAGTTGATTGAAGTGTTTAATCTTGGGGTGCAATACCACTTCTACCATACCTTTGCCTTGATTGTGGTTGCTTTTGCGGGGCAGTGGTTAACCTCACGTTTACTCGATTGGGCGGCGTATTTATTTATTGCGGGTATAGTGCTGTTTTCTGGCTCGCTCTACGGTTTGGCGCTGGTCGGCAGCAAATGGTTTGGCCCTATCACGCCGATGGGCGGCGGCTGTTTCCTCTTAGGTTGGTTATTGCTGGCCGCGGCCGTATGGCGCCATAAAGTGGTGGATGGTAACGAGTCATAATGCTTGTATGGCGCAGCTACTGCGCCGTGCGTCCACGCAGCCAATAGCACAAAAGCCCGATAGCAAATCGGGCTTTTGTGTATTGAAATTGCTATACTGGCGCCCAAATCGATAGTCGGCCATGTTTATGGCTTGGATTTCTTAAGGATCTCCATGAAAAACCTATTTTTATTTTGCCGTGCAGGCTATGAGAAAGAATGCGCAGCAGAAATCCAACAGCGAGCCGCCGAGCTCAATGTGGGTGGCTTTGTTAAGGCCAACAATAACGATGCCTATGTGGTATACCAATGTTTTGACGATGATGGCGGCGATACCTTGGCTAAGCAGCTGTCGTTAGATTCGCTGATCTTTGCTCGTCAGATGTTTGCCGCGAGTGAACTGCTAGCCGATTTGCCCGAGTCTGACCGTGTCAGCCCGATTGTGGCAGCGCTCAGTGAGGTGAGTAAAGCGGGCGAGCTGAGGGTTGAAACCCCTGATACCAATGAAGCAAAAGAGCTGTCGGCATTTTGCCGTAAGTTTACTGTGCCTTTGCGCCAGCATTTGAAAAAATCAGGTAGTTTACTGGCGCAGGAAAACCCTAAGCGTCCGATTATTCATGTGTGTTTTGTTGGCCCAGGACGCGCCTACGTTGGTTATTCCTTCAGCAACAACAGCTCACCCTATTTTATGGGGATCCCGCGCCTGAAAATGGCTGCCGATGCACCAAGTCGTTCAAGCCTGAAACTCGATGAAGCATTCGCGCAGTTTGTGCCTAAAGAAGCGCAGGAAGAGCGGGTTCGCAGCGGCATGAATGCGGTGGACTTAGGCGCTTGCCCAGGTGGCTGGACCTATCAGTTAGTGCGTCGTGGCATGATGGTCTCCGCGGTCGATAATGGCCCAATGAACGAAAAACTGATGGAAACCGGACAAGTGAAACATTTCCGTGAGGATGGTTTCCGCTTCGAGCCACAGCGTAAAAACATTTATTGGTTAGTGTGTGACATGGTTGAAAAACCCGCGCGCGTGGCTGAGCTGATTGAGGCTTGGGCCATCAATGGCTGGTTTAAAGAAGCCATTTTCAACCTCAAGCTGCCGATGAAGAGCCGTTATAAAGAAGTGATGGCGATTTTGAATACCATGCAGGAAATCCTCAAGGAAAATGGTATCAACGAATTCCAGTTGCAGTGTAAGCACTTATACCATGACCGCGATGAAGTGACGGTGCACTTATGGCTTAAACCTAGCCAGCCTTGGAACTAATCTACGGTTTTTTACCGTTCTGTTAGTGAGTGAAGCCCCAAGTCATGTTTGGGGCTTTTTATTTGGCTGTTCTGCTAAATGGCGGGCATAAAAAACGCACCCTAAGGTTAATGCCGTTCACTTAAGAGTGAACGGCATTTTTCTTTGGTCTAACCGGAAACTTGTTTTTGCTCATTTTAAGGACTCGTGGATATGCCCTTTCCCGTTTACCATCCAGCTTAAATTGCCGTGCATT
>NZ_LGYY01000046.1:0-53597 GCF_001308045.1 Shewanella sp. Sh95 | reverse complement strand
TCAATCAGTGCCTTAGAGGCCAGCATCAAGCTGTTTAATCGTTTTAGGTGAAGTTCTGGGCAGTATTGGTGTAAAGAATGTTGTAGGATATTGGCTTCGCGCATCTTGTTGTCCAAGTGTAGTTTTTGGCGAAACCATTTGATCATGCAACAAGATGCGCTTCCACCCTAATTTGATGATTTATTTGTAAATCATCAGGGGATTCTTCAGTATTGAGCATATTTTTTAAACATCACAATATAGGGTGAAGTTTGGTTATAGCCCAAAGTCAGGGCAACTTCTTTGATTGATAAGCCTTCACGTAGCAATTGCAACGAATAAATAAACTTATGTCGCTGACGCAATTCTGTAAAACTCATTCCAAGGCAGTCTTGGCAACGCCGAGCGAGTGTGCGTTCTGTGGTATGTAATTCACTCGCCCAGCTTTTAAGGCTTATTTGACTGGCAGGCTCGAGTTCAAGTTGCTGCAAAATAGGTTGCAACAGTTTATCGGTACTCGAAGGCAAAAATTGTGGCTGCGCCTGACCTAAGATTAACTGGTCAATTAACACCTCAACCAAACGTTTATCCGCATCCGTTTGTGCAACACGCACCTGCCTCTGGCGGAGATCGTTCACTATTGCCTGCGCTATCGGCGTCACCACAAGTAAACAAGTTTCATCAGGGAAAACCTGCGCCCGACAGGCAACAATATTCAATGAGCAATAATGGATACTGCGGCGGGTGTAACTCTCATGCTCTACGCCTGCTGGCACCCAAATCGCATATTGGGATGGCGACAAAAATCGTTGTCCAGCCGCATGCAACTCCATAATGCCACCGCTGATCAGCTGTAATTGCCCCCAAATGTGGCTATGTTTTGGTGTAATGGTATTGGGCAGAAAGGCTTCATAGTTGAAGAAAATATCTGCCACTGGCGCTTGCTCCGAGCTAAGTGGATGGTAAACAGGGCGCATCGTACTCCTAAAACTCGACTTTACATCCAATCAAAACATCGATTGACGCGGTGGTTGTCTATCGAGGAACTGACATTGTCTTTTAAGCAATATTTATATCATAAAAGACCAGCAATAATAGCGACTATCTATGACAGCACGTTTGCCACTTGGCATCGGCTCGTTTCCCCCAATGAAGACTGACCTATGTTGTATTTATTTCCACTACTCGCCGTAATGATTTGGGCGGGTAACACCATTGTTAACAAACTTTCCTTTGGAATTATAGCTCCCGAAGCCATTGCCTTTTATCGCTGGTTTTTTGCCATGCTTGTGCTTACCCCTTTTATGCTCAAACCCGTCTTGAAAAAACGTAGAACAATCATTCCTCTACTACCGAAATTAGCGACCTTAGCCGCCTTAGGAATGGTATTAAACCAAAGCCTTGCCTATTTTGCCGCCGCGACGACAACCGCCACCAATATGGCATTAATCAACTCGATAGTGCCTATGGTAAGCCTGTTTTTGGCGGTACCTTTACTCAAGCAAAGGCTCTCGCCATTAGTTTTTGCTGGCAGCCTAATCTCACTGCTGGGCTTAGTGTTTATGCTAAGCCACGGGGATATGGCTAATCTGGCGAGAGGGGTTACTGAGGGGGATTTATTATTACTTA
This sequence comes from Shewanella sp. Sh95, assembly GCF_001308045.1. Lineage (NCBI taxonomy): Bacteria > Pseudomonadati > Pseudomonadota > Gammaproteobacteria > Alteromonadales > Shewanellaceae > Shewanella > Shewanella sp. Sh95. The sequence goes on along the minus strand of NZ_LGYY01000046.1, from coordinate 51,989 downwards.
TCAGTGCGTTTGTGTACGCCCTTTATGGGGTACTGCTAAAACGCTGGCAGCTACCGATATCGACGTGGGAATCAGTGTATATTCAGGGCATTATCGCTGTGTTGATGTTAACTCCGCTGCTGTTTAGTGCACCAAGCGTCACGATTAGCAGCCAAGCTGCACCACTTATTGTGTACGCCGCCCTTGGCGCATCACTCATCGCCCCTTGGGCGTGGATTAATGGCATTAGCAAATTGGGCGCTGAACGCACCAGTATTTTCTTCAATCTAATGCCAATTCTGGCGGCTATATTTGCGGCGATAATCTTAAATGAGACCTTAGCCGTTTATCACTACCTTGGCGGTTCAATGGTTATCTTGGGGGTAATGTTAGTGCAGATAAAGCCCAAACCTAAAATATCAGCCCTAAGCGCCTGTGCTGATTAAATCGACTCAATAGCCCCATATCAGTGGGGCTTTCCTACGATGATTCTCCTTAATTTTCTGTTGTTGCTGCAAACCACAAAATAGCGACTAAGCTATTTAATAAGCAATTTTGTCAGTACGTTATGGAGTACCCTATGTTTAATAGTATTCGAGTAAAGTTTTCGCTGATGTTTGCCATTATGGCGACCGCCTTGATCGTTATGGCAATTACTGATGCTACGCAAAGCCGCTCAACCCTGAAGCAAATGCAGGAGTTTAGTCAGTTATTTAATCCTGCGATTTCAGCCATTCTCAACGCTGACCGCGATCTCTACCAAGCACAGCTAAGTGAAGAAGTGTTACTCAGATCCGATCTGGGTAGTGATAGCCGTAAAAGCGAAATAGATAACTGGCAAGAGAATGTCGATCAGGCCCGCGATCGAATGGGAGAGTTTAAAAAACTCTTGCAGGATCATGCCCAAGTATTGCAATCCACCAATGGCTTTGAAGCACAGTTTTCGCTCTGGTATCAAGCCTCATCTGACGTGATAAATGCAGTAAAAAATAGTCAGTTCGACCTGGCAAGACAACTACACGAAAGCAAATCCAAAAAAGAGTTTAAAGCCCTAAGAAGCATCTACAATGCCGCAGGTGAAGCCGCCGACAATCGCGTTAAAGAACTGGATTTACAAGCCACCGAACAAGCTACAGCCCAAACTCAAATGTCAGTTACGATAGCTACGCTTGTCGCTATTGTCGCCCTCGTGATTGCCTACTTTGGCCCTAAGATTATTGTCAACGCGATTCAAGACATTACTAATAGAATTAATGATATAGTCGATGGCGATGGCAACTTAACCCAACGAATTCCTATCACTCGCCAAGATGAAATTGGCGAACTGGCCAATGCTTTTAACTTGTTCGTTGCCCAGTTGCAACAGATGGTCATCGCCATTATCAGCCAAACCAAAGATGTGAGCCATACCGTTGAAAACCTAGCGACTAAATCAGCTACCACCATAGGGATCAGCCACGAGCAGGAACAATTTGTCGACACCATAGTTACAGCCGTAAATGAAATGAGTGCCGCGGTAAGGGAAGTGGCCAGCAACGCCCTGCATACTGCTACCGAAATCACTAAGGTCAATGATCAGACTATTGAGGGGAAAAAAATCCTCACGCAATCGGTACATCATATTCAGCAATTGTCTGAATCGGTTAAAAATGCCGTTGCTGTTATCGAAAAGCTCTCCGTCAACTCCGCTAATATTGCCTCGGTACTGGATGTGATCCGCTCAATTGCGGAGCAAACTAATCTGCTCGCTCTTAATGCTGCCATTGAGGCTGCTCGTGCCGGTGAACAAGGGCGTGGTTTTGCGGTGGTCGCCGATGAAGTACGTACTCTGGCGAGTCGTACTGAAACGTCGACTCAAGATATTCAGCGCATGATCGAAGAATTGCAGCGGGGCGTTAATGATGCGGTGAAGAGTATTGAATCAGGCGCCAGCCTCACCCATTCTACGGTTACCCTTGCCAGTCAGACTCAAGATGCCTTAGATCAGATCCTAAATTCCACCTCTAAAGTCAGTGAGATGTCGACTCAAACCGCGACCGCAACAGAAGAACAAACCCACGTTACTGAGGAAATCAATCGTAACTTGACTGAACTGTCTGATAAAACAAGATATTGCAATATGGTGATCCAAGAAACACAGCAAATAGTGGTCAATACCCGAGCCATTTGTAGCAATCTACAAAAAGAAGTCTCGCGCTTTAAAGTCGCTTAAAGGGAGGCATTTGAGATACTGGCCAAGCCTAAAAGGATTGGCCAGTTTTTATTTAAAACAATGGCTTGAAGAGAATAATCCGATAGGTACATCAAACTGCAGCACGTCAACCACACCGCCTTGGTACCAAGCATGTTTAAATATAACGGTTAACAGACTAACTGGCCGCCGAGCTGATTAATTTTATCTTTTGCAGCTTTAGCTGAAAGATAACCAGCCACCTTGGTTAGTGCATCTGCACGCCATGCGAAAGGCGCTTGAACGCTAACAACACGCTCATTAGACGCATCAAAGCTCATCATATCGACATTACCTGTCGGCAGTAATAATGCTGGACAACCTAGACTCAATTGCTGCGAAACTCGTGAGCTTGCTAGGGCCATATTGCGGACTGTTATCTTCTGGCTTAATCCATTTGAGCCTCGACAAAGCACATCCAAGGAGGCAGAACCAAATACTCGCAAGTCCCCTCCCGCATTGACCCAACCACCAGAAACCCCTGCACGACGTAACTCACTTACTGCCATATCAACCGCATACCCCTTGGCGATACCGTCAAAAGTAACAATTAATGGCCGAGCTAACCGCGCTTGGTTCCCTTTAATTTCAATATCTTGCCAATCGCCCTGCAAAAGTAGCGGCATACCAAGGTAGCAAGGTAACGCCCCGCGAGACATCATTTCACCACCAATGGTGCAATTAAATAAGTTGTCGCTAGCTTTACCAAACCACTTGGCTAATTTAAATACCCTTAGACTATCTTGGCTTAGGGTGACCCAATGGCCAGGCTGACGGTTTAGAAGATTTAACTCACTATCTTGCTGATGAAAACTTAATAAACGTCCAATTTGTGCAATGCGAGAAAAAGCCGCAGTAATCGCAGCTTGAATGGCTTGCTCATCGAGTGTTGGTTGGCTGGGTTCTTCAACTACCGATTCGACTGCAATTTCAATTAACGTGCCCAGTAATGGCTTAGCTCTTCGTATCACGATGCTGCTGGCTATGTGAGGTGTGGATGAAGGATCACCGTTTTACCGCATCTGGTTACTAACAGCAAGAGTGGTCTTAGTATGTTATGCGAAAAGATACCCGCAAAATTAAAATGTTAAAAACTAACATAACTCACACTCTCAGCACGTAGTACTGTGTCAAAAACAACAGAAAACCCAATAATACCGAATCGTACACCAACTTAAGATCCACTAAACTGTATCAGCGGTGGAGGAAGAAATAGCCCTCTATTGCTATATTACTGAGTAATCCACATTTAGCATTGGCTAACAACAACCAGTAAATCATTAATAGAATAATTTTAATATACTGTTTATTAAGATTAAAAATTAAGACAAACCACGATTTAAACCTCTTTTTAACGAACAGATTACAACGGAAGTAAAAACATCTAGACGTCTAGATTGACAGTAAATTGGCAATCCAATATGCTTGGCACCAAGTTGCTAGGATATGATGCCAAGGCGACATAGATTTAGAGCGAGTTTGACTGCCAAGGAGCACGCAGACAACCCGCCGAGTAAAAGAGAAATTACATTGAGTCAATCAACCCAAACCACTGCACCGAGTAACCCAGCATCATTTGTTGCCCTGTTACCCTTATTCGTTTTTTTAAGTCTGTTTATTGGCGCAGGGGTCTATTTCCAAAGCCAAGGTGTGGACTTTGCTTTCTATCAATTACCGAGTGTGATTGCTATTCTGCCGGCCATTATTCTGGCTTTGGTGTTATCAAAGCAAAAATTAAACCAAGCCATTGATACCTTTATTGGTGGAATTGGCCATAGCAATATTATTGCCATGTGTTTAATTTACTTGCTGGCTGGCGGCTTTGCGGCGGTAGCGAAAGCCACTGGCGGTGTCGATGCGACCGTTGCCTTAGGTTTATCGCTTATTCCTTCAAACCTATTACTGCCAGGCTTTTTTGTGATTGCCGCCTTTATTGCAACGGCCATGGGTACCTCTATGGGCACGATCGCCGCCGTGGCACCTATCGCCTTAGGCGTTGCCGATCAGGCACAAATTGATTATGCCCTGATGGCCGGCGCCGTGATGTCTGGCGCACTGTTTGGTGATAACCTCTCAATTATTTCGGATACCACGATTGCGGCCACTCGAACTCAAGGCTGTGATATGAAAGATAAATTCCGCGAGAACCTGATTTTTGCTATCCCAGCTTCACTGCTGACCTTTGTTGCCTTTGTCATCGCAGGACAAGGCCAAGCCGATCTAGCCGCTCAAGATATCGACTTTATTAAAGTGATTCCTTACCTGACGATTCTGGTATTAGCAGTTGCAGGACTAAACGTATTTGTCGTCTTAACCTTAGGCATACTGCTTGCGGGTGCCACTGGCTTGCTGACGATGGACTATGGCGTAATCCAATTTGGTAAGGATATCTACGCGGGCTTTAGCAATATGCAGGAAATTTTTATCCTGTCGATGTTAGTCGGTGGTTTAGCCGCGCTGATGCAGCAACAAGGTGGTTTAGCCTTTGTGAGCAAACAGATTGAAAAGCTCATCACCCGTTTCTCAAAAGCCCAAGGCGAAGCCTCATGCCGCGCGGCCGAATTAGGGATGGCGGGAATTGTAGCCGTGACCAATAGCTGCGTTGCTAACAATACGGTGTCGATTGTTGTCACTGGTGACATTGCGAAAGATCTCGCAGAAAAACACGGCGTAACACCTAAACGAGCTGCCAGTGTACTCGATATTTTTGCCTGTATTATCCAAGGGTTAATACCCTATGGTGCACAAGCGCTGTTAATCGCCTCGACATTTAGCATCACACCGCTAGCAGCCGTGTCCCATGCATGGTATTGCATGATCCTCGCAGCAGTAGCCATTGCAATTGTCATTTTCCGTAAACGCCACTGATGTAGTTAAGTATCACAAGGTTTATTGAAAGCAACACAAAATAAAGGGAGCCACTTGTCTGGCTCCCTTTGTTTTAAAGGTTAAATGCACAACGATTTAGAATACTTGCCTTCATGAAGGGATTCAGGCAAGTTACACCCGATTATTCAACCTTGCCCCTTAATCCACACCACTATTCATTAAAAGCCAAATGAATCCAAGACAGCGTGAACCCAGTTTTTACGATTTACATCGCCTAATCACTTGGTTGATTGTGGGAGCCGCACTGCTCAGTGCGATGGGAGTGATGATCGCTCTGTATGGACAATACCAAACCATGGGCGTTAGCGCCCTATTTATCCGCGCCGATTTTTTAGGGGACTATACCCACTCGCCCCTTGCCTATGTGTTTAATTTAGGATTATTAGCCGCAGGGATTTGCATGCTGATCTCTATGGCTGGGCTGTACTTACTCAAGCTCGATAGCTTTAGCCAATATATTGCACTCACAGGAGTTTGGGTTGGCACTTCGGTGATTTTGATGGGCATTTTTCCGATTAACTTTTTAACCATGCATAGACTGGTTTCCACTAGCTATCTCTTAAGCACGCTAACCTTGCATGCCTTAGTGATTATTGCCGGAGTCGTTCCTAAACTTATCTGCCCAAGGCCCTTGTTTTACTTGAGTTTATTAAGTTTTATCAGCGCTATTAGCCTGAGTTTACAACTGGATTGGAGCCAACTGGATTTTCCGCCCTGTGATATAGACAATCATTTCTGTTTGGTTAGTACCAATATGTGGCTGCAAACGAACCTCAATATTATTTGGTGCTTAAGCCTTGCATTTGCGATGCGTCGTTTATCCAAAATCCTGTATTATCGCGCCCAAGTCCATCACCCATTTTAACTTAATCGTTTATGCGTCTAGCTAAATACCTTGCCCAATGTGGCATCAGTTCACGCCGAGAGGCCTGCCGCTTAATCGAGGCTGGACGCATTACGCGAAATGGTAAGATTGCCACACATCACGACCCAGTCCAGCTCGATGCAGATGGTCAATGCCTTGATAGTATTTGCTTGGATGCAAAACCTGTATTAGGCAGCGAAACTCCTACCTATTGGCTATTCAATAAGGCCGTAGGTACAGATTGCCGTTTACTCAAAGACGATAAATCCAGCTTGATCCACTTACTGCCGCCAACACCAAGACTCTACCCCGTCGGCAGATTAGATAAGGATTCCCGCGGATTATTGCTGCTCACTAACGATGGCGAACTCACCCACAAACTGATGCACCCCAGTTTTGCCCACAGTAAAACCTACCATGTGCAGCTAGAGAGGGCCTTCACCGATGAGTTTATTAAGCTAATGGCCAGCGGCGTAAAGTACAAAGAAGTAGATACTCTCCCCTGTAAAGTTCGTAGGCTTAGTGAAGATAAATTTGAAATAGTGCTGATCCAAGGCTTAAATCGGCAAATTCGGCGGATGTCCAGCGCCTTAGGTTATAAGGTTATCGATTTACAGCGAGTGGCCTTAATGACACTCAGCCTTGAAACAGTAAGCGAAGATAATTGTACAGAAAGCAAAGCAGCAACAAACACACTAAACACTCTACCAGAGGGAGAAATGCGACCGCTAACACCCACTGAAATTACAACGCTAAAAGCCGCACTGGCGATATAGTCAGATGAGGTGTGGTAACGAATCTCAGACCAATGTGACGTTACGCCCCATAAACCATTTATTCAGCTAAAAGATTTTACACTGTGCAGCGCTAACGAGGTAACCTGAGCTCGGGATAAGTAGAGCCGCTGAATAGGCATCTTTTCGGGCCTCTGTGCGTTGCTCTGTCTAACCATAGCTCGCGATGCCGTACGACTGAGCGCCTTGATATACGCAAAAATCTGCGCACTCAGTCAGAAAGAAAAGATTTTTCCTTTCAAAAAAATCATTTATAGCATTGATTTAGTTTGTTAAATTTAGATTTTTTCGACACTCGTTACCCCGAGTTCAGGTAAGGTAAATTATTATGCTTTCAACATGTGAGTGGTTTATTGTGAATTTGGGTGATGCGCTTATATCACAATCAACATTAAGCGCACATCAATATCACCTAACCAAAGTTTATCAACAAGCTGGTAGCCCTGAGAATCTGCTGGCAGTATTTAAACATGAATCCCAAGATCTCCATTGCCACATAAAGCTATTTCTTACTTCGGAATTTCAAGAATTAGCAATGTTAGATGGCGCCGTAAGATGCGTGAAACCTAATTTTAGCGGTACTAGCTATTTGGCGGGCAATCCGAGTTATATGCTCCAAAAATAGTGAACAACTACACATAGAGGCTATACAGCACCCGTATTGCAAGCAGAATCAATACCACACCAGAAAGTTTATCAATCAAGCCCGCTTTTTCCCGCAACTTAGGCAATACACTCGAATGGGACAACACTAACGCAATTAAGGTGTACCAGAGCCCATCAACTACCAGTGGTGTTAGTACGATAAGTGCTTGACCTGTAAAACTATCTGCAACCATCACAAATTGGCTAAACAGCGCTAAAAAGAACAGCATAATCTTAGGATTGAACAGGGAAATCGCGATACCATCGCGCGCCGCTGTAAGTGTATCCGTCGCCTCCCCCGCCGTAAGTTTTGCCTGCATGCCACCGTTTGAGCGTAATGCTTGGATCCCCATCCATGCCAGATAGAGCGCGCCTAAAATCGCTATCCCATTAAAAACCAAAGGCGCATTTTTCAGCATTACCGCAAGACCAAGTAGCGTGACTAGCGCATAGACCCCTATGCCAATCGAGTGCGCCCAAGCGCAAACTATCCCTTTCCCGCGACCACCACCTAAGGTATGACGCACGACCATCGCCAAACTCGGCCCAGGGGACATAGCGCCCAAGCAACAAATCGCCAATAGTCCCAACCAAGTACTAAAGCTCATTTTCAACCCTTTAAAGCATAAAAAGGCCCTCAAAAGGGCCCTCACAGGAGTGGCAGTTTAACACTGGCCTAGCAATACGGTCACTCTCATTTCACCCCGTTGGGATGATAAAAAACGCGAATATCTTGCACCAGTTGCGCAAGCGATGCTGGCTCTACATACATCATATGACCCGCCTTGTAGTAATGCATAGTGACGCGGCTATTATCAATGCCGTTATCGGCAAAGGTATTTTCAGTCGCAAAGAATGGCGTTGCGAAATCAAAATATCCGTTACCGACAAAAATACGCAAGTCTTTATTCTCGCGCTGCGCCTGTCCTAAATAGGGTGCCACATTCACATAATGCATTTGTTTACCGCTAATATTCCAGTTCCAGCCACGGTTAACATCGGTGGAAAGCACGTTGAAGGGGCGTGATAATTTAACCCCTAAATCCTCATACAGATATTGATGGATAGCCGCTGTATAAGCACCATCAATACCATATCCTGACGGGTCGTTATCGGTCGAGTCACCGCCACTGTCGTAATCTTTGCCGGTATAGCGACTGTCTAACCGCCCGATGGTCAAATCCTGATCCCTGAGCAATTCCTTGGTATAGCGACTCGCACTCACCCGTAAATTTACTCTGTCGAGGTAGGACTCACTCAGGCCCGTAAAACGCGCCAACTGTTTGCGTACAGCTTGATAATCACTTTGCGCTAAACGGCTGCCCTGTAATAGGGCTAAGGCGTAATCCTTAATAGCAAATTGACGCGCCTGTTCGACAAATGCTTCGAGCCCCAAGGCCTTATCGGCATCACTGACTTTGTTATGATAAAACGCAGTCGCCGCCATGGTCGGTAAAAAACCAATGTAGGGTTGGTTGTTACCCGGTTGATAGCGAGCGTGACTAAAGTCGAGAATCGATGAAATCAGCATCACGCCATTGACAGAGATATCGGTCCAGCCGCCTTGAAGTTCATCCACTAATGCCGCGGCTCGCGTCGTACCATAGCTTTCACCGGCAAGGTATTTGGGCGAATTCCAACGCTTATGTTCAATCAACCAACGGCGCATAAACTCGGCAATGGATTGGGCATCTTCTTTTACGCCCCAAAAATCGGTGCCTTTCTTCTCACCCAGGGCGCGGCTAAAACCGGTACCCACAGGATCGATAAACACTAAGTCAGATTCATCGAGTAATGAGTAATCGTTGGATTCAATCCGATAAGGTGCCGCACCATCATCTTTGGCATCAGCAGGCACAATCACACGTTTGGGCCCAAAGAGTCCCATGTGCAGCCACAGCGAGGCTGAACCTGGGCCACCGTTAAAAATAAACGAGACCGGACGTTTACTGCTGTCCTGCACATCATCCCTTAAATAAGTAATAGAAAAAATACTGGCCTGAGGCTCACCCTTATCATCCTCTAAAATGGTCTCCCCACTAATGGCTTGATAACTGATCTTCTGATTTTGAATCGTCATTTTATGCTTAGTGGTCACCACCTCTGGCACTAACTTATCCACTTTGGCTTCGCCTTTTTGAGCAGGCTCGGCATGGCCGACCATGGACACAGTAAATAACAAGGGCAGCAACATACTTGCCCATGTTAGCCCTGCGGGCGTTGACTTTTTATTTAGCACTCGCATCAATTATCCTTCCCTTCTGTAGTCATTATTTTGTGGTCTTTTTATTAGTGCACCAGCTTACAAAGACTGTGCACTCGGCGCAAAAGCACAATTGCAACTGAATGCGTCAAAGGTTTAATCGGCTTTTAAAACATAAATTCACGCAGATTTAAGCTGTTAGCCGCTAAGATAGAATGGATTATCGGAAACTTATGTAGGCATCTATGGGCACTATCACTCTCATCAGTCTGGTCATTCTCGCATTACTTGTGGGCGCGATTGGTCTGTTAATCTGGCAACGTAGCAAAGGTAAGCGCATTCCACTGGCGGTGATTTTTGTGTTGGGATTTTTCGCCGTTGGCCTAGGCGGAATTATCGGTTTTGTGCATAAAGGCGAAGATTATCAAGCCTATCAAAAGCTACAGTGGCGCACGCTGGCCCCCGAAAAAATCGCCCCACTGGTCGCCCAAGGCTACACAGTGTTTGTGGATATCACCTCAGACTGGTGCAGCATTTGCCAAACCAATAAGGCTGAAGTCACCCATAGGGAGCAAGTGGTGAATGCACTGATGGCCGACAAGATTATTTTGATGCAGGGAAATTGGAGCGAAGCCGATTCCACCATCGCGAACTACATGCAACATGAAGGAGTACCGGGTACACCTTACAATAAGGTCTATGGTCCAAGGGCGCCTAACGGCATAGTACTACCGTCAAAACTCACCATCGATGCCGTGCTTAATGGCTTAGCTCAGGCTAAAGCCTTGTAATCTATTTTGCTTATTTGGCTTAATCTTCAAAAATGGAGTATTGAGAGCGCAATAAAAAAGGCTGCATCGCAGCCTTTTTGCACACTTCAAATCAGTAGAAAGCAATTTTCCGGAAAGGTGGGCAGAAAATCACTCCGTACTCTCAACAGCCGTCTAACCCCAAAACACTATAAAAATAGTTTTATAACTAGCGAGTTACTTAAATATCTTAGCGAAGTAATGCGTATTCCCATATAAGGGTAAGCGTACTGGTCTATTTCAACCTTGCTAATAATATTTATGAAACATTTTTATAACAATTTAGCAATTTAAGCCAGCACTAAATAAAACTTTCTATTGATTAAAATATAAGCTTTTTATTATCAACAAGTTAATGGTCAGACCTCTAAGCTAGCCTCAAAACCATTCTATTCAAACATGACAAAGCAACTCGCGATATATCGCGACACGACTCAAGGGGTTATACTCTGGGCACTCATTCGTATTAAGGAATCAACGGAATGACATCAACACAGCCCGCCGTAATGCCCTTGGATAAACATTTTCTGCCAGAGAATCAGTTACTGCTCAATGCCGTGGGCGAAGGCATTTATGGGTTTGATTTAAATGGCAATGCTGTCTTTATCAATCCCGCCGCCGAGCGCATGACGGGCTGGAAGAATGAAGAGTTACTCGGCAAAAATATCCATAATTGCCATCATCATAGCCATGCGGATGGCAGTCATTATCCCCAGGAAGATTGCCCCATCTACAACACCTTAAAGGATGGGATTGCAAGGGAAATTACCCACGATGTGTTTTGGCGTAAGGATGGCAGCAGCTTTCCCGTGTATTACAGCTCTACGCCCGTCTATCGGGACAACAAACTTATCGGTGTAGTCGCGATATTTCGTGACATCAGTATTCAAAAACAAACCGAGCAGTCGCTACGCCAGGCTTTAGCACAGGTTCAAGCTCTGTCGGAGCAACTGGCCAGCGAGAATCATTATCTCCAAGCCGAGTTAGCCGATAAGACTGGCGATGTGGATATTTCGGGCAGTAGCGCAGTGATCCGCCATATGATCCAGCAACTGCATATGGTGGCCAATACCGACAGTACCGTATTGATTTGTGGCGAGAATGGCACAGGCAAAGAGCTGGTTGCCCGCAACTTACATCAACTGAGTCGCCGCAAAGATAAGCCCATGATCAGCGTTAACTGCGCGGCATTTTCAGCCTCACTGTTAGAGAGTGAGCTGTTTGGCCATGAGAAAGGCGCCTTTACGGGTGCGACTCAACAGCGCAAGGGCCGCTTCGAACTTGCCCATCAAGGCACCCTGTTTCTCGATGAGGTGGCCGAATTAAGTTTGGAGGCGCAATCTAAGTTACTGCGAGTGATCCAAGAGCAATCCTTTGAGCGACTCGGCGGCAGCGAAACCGTCAAGGTGAATATTCGCTTAGTCGCCGCCAGTCATCATGATTTACTCAAACGCGTTGAACAGGGCTTATTTCGAATGGATCTCTATTACCGCTTGAATGTCTTCCCAATTCAAGTGCCACCGCTGAGGGCGAGACTGGAGGATATGCCCGAGCTTGTCAGCCATATACTGCATTCCCTTAACCGTAAGCTGGGCAAAAAAATCCGAGGGGTAAGTCAAAAAGGCCTACAAAAATTAATGGCCTACAGCTGGCCTGGCAATGTGCGCGAATTGCAGAATATCCTTGAGCGAGAGGCTATATTATCTCAAACGGATATTTTACATATTCATGCCATGCCCACGAATCACCTACAGACTCAAACCGCGGCTTCACCATTACAAACCTTGGCCGAGGCAGAAGCACAGCATATTGAGCAAACATTAAAACTGCTGAACTGGCGTATTTCGGGCGCAAACGGCGCAGCCAGTGTACTCGGCGTCCCGCCAAGTACCCTCAGATCGCGAATGAAGAAGCTCGGGATTACACGTCAAATCACTAATGATGAATAGTCTCAAAAACGCGATATATCGCCAATTGACGATATATCGCGACACACATAAAAACCAATCTAATTTAAATCAATAAATATCATATAGTTAAATGCAAATTATTTTGGCCTAACGCTTGCTATAGGGAGCCGAATCTTATTTAAGCCGTTAGGACAGCATATGCCCAAGAGTGACACCCAACACAGAGAGAACGCCAAACGTCCCTCTGCCGAGCAATTTATCCCGGTAAAAAATATCCAGGCGGAAGATAAGCCTGCACACAAAAGCAGTGGCCAGATTCATTTCCGAGAGCAGAAAGGCTATTTTCAGCGTCTCAGAACCACAATGAATAGCCTGTTAGTACTGCTGTTTTTTGCACTGCCGTTTATTTCATTTGATGGTCGGCAAGCGATACTGCTGGATGTGAGTCAGCAACAATTCTTCTTTTTTGGCCTCACGTTCTGGCCACAGGATTTCACCTTACTCGCTTGGGTGTTTATTGCCGCGGCTTTTGGCCTCTTTTTTATAACCGTGTTTTGGGGACGGGTCTGGTGCGGCTATCTTTGCCCACAAACCGCGTGGACCTTTATGTTTGTCTGGCTCGAAAGCCAAATTGAGGGTAACAGCAATAAACGTAAGTTGCTCGATAAGGCGCCATGGTCTGCGAGTAAACTCAGTAAAAGAACGCTCAAACACAGCCTGTGGGGATTAGCCGCCTTGATTACTGGCTGTGGATTTATCAGTTACTTCATCCCAGCCCGTGAACTCTACTTGGATATTTTTACCGGCAACGCCGGCTTTTGGACAACCTGCTGGGTATGGTTTTTCGCGATTTGCACTTACTTAAACGCTGGCTGGATGCGCGAACAAATGTGCTTACACTGCTGTCCCTATGCGCGTTTTCAGGCCGTGATGTTCGATGCCAACACCAAAACCGTGACCTATGATGCCACACGCGGCGAAGCACGCGGCCCCCGTAAACGCAAGCAACAAACCGAACTCGGTGATTGTGTTGACTGTAACTTATGTGTTGAGGTCTGCCCGACGGGGATTGATATTCGCCAAGGCCTTCAATACGAGTGCATTAACTGCGGCGCCTGTGTCGATGCCTGTAATGAAACCATGCAAAAATTCGACTACAAACAAAACCTAATTAGCTATGTCAGCGAGAATGAATTAAAGGGCATCACCCATTCCAATTTGCGCTCGCCACGCTTTTTAGGTTACGGCGCTGCCGTTGTTATTATGTTGGTTGTAATAGGTTTAGATCTCTCCAGTCGCAGTGAGATTCAGCTTAACGTCATTCGCGACAGACAGAGTCTGTACCGCGAAACCGCCGATAATAAAGTTGAAAATACCTACCAGCTGAAGATCCGTAACAAGACTCAACAAACCAAGCAATACCAACTCGCGGTCAACAGCGAAATGCCATTCAGCTTAATTGCCGACCCGGTAATCACCCTCGCGGCGGGTGAACAAGCAGATTACCCCGTGACAGTATTAGCCGATAAGAATGCTATCCCTGCGGGACGCAAACTTATCGAATTCTCGGTAACCGATGTCAGCGAACCCAAACAAAGCGTCAGCCAAGAAACCGGCTTCTTTAGCCCTTAATTCATAGCCTCAACGCTCCCATTTAGCTGTAGACAACCAATAAGACGCCATCGATTGAGCGTCTTATTGGTTTTTAAAATGGCCACATCCTATTGCGCGCCCTTTTCTTTCCCCCAATTCAGCTACCAATTGCTATAAAAATGCCCCTAAAACATCAACACGCCCTAATATACCCAAGTTAATAAAGACTTAACTCTACTCCGCCCATATAGAGTAAAAACACTATTTTTAACATAAAGATAGTAGCAATCTTTGGATAGAATTATTTGGCGATAAAGATTGACCTTATAGGTTGAATCCTTCTAATCTAAACACTCGTTTGATTTTAAAATAATAATAACGACTAAACCGATTTGAGGTAGTTAGGCATGGCATACGATCAAGAGTCACAACTCGAACTTGGCAAATACTCTTCACTCATAGACTTAATCGAACGCACTAGCCAACGCTTTGGCGATAAAACCGCATATGCTTGCTTAGGTAAAAGCAGTAGCTTCAATGAGATAGAACGCGATTCACGCTATTTTGCCGCCTATTTGCAGAATAACACTAACCTAAAACCTGGCGATCGGATCGCGATTCAATTACCCAATATTACCCAATTCGTCATCGCCGCCTATGGTGCACTACGAGCAGGCCTGATTCTCGTCAACACTAACCCGCTTTATACTGAACGTGAGCTTATCCATCAGTTTAATGACTCAGGCGCTAAGGCCTTAGTGGTATTGTCAGATCTGTTGCCAACCCTCGCCAAAGTGGTTGCAACCACACCAATTGAATTGGTGATTTCGACCCACCCGTTAGATCTTATCGATCCACAAGTTCAGCCCAAAACGGGGCTTAAAAATGTCGAATTCTGTCACGTATTAAAACAAGGTGCAGAGTTACCATTTACGCGCTTTGTGCCCGCCTTAGGCGATTTAGCCGCGCTGCAATATACCGGTGGTACAACGGGCCTCTCCAAGGGAGCCATCCTGACCCACGGCAATATGCTCGCCAATGCGGCGCAGGTAAAATCCCGCATCGGCAGTGTTATCACCGAAGGGGAAGATATTTTTGTCGCGCCACTGCCGATTTACCATATCTACGCCTTTATGGTGAACTTGGTGCTGTATTTTGAATGTGGTGGTTGCTCGGTATTAATCCCAAATCCCCGTGATATTAATGGCTTAATCAAGACGCTGGCGAAATACCCCTTCACCGGTTTTGCAGGGCTTAACACCTTATTTGTCGCCTTGTGTCATCAACCTGAATTTAAAGCGCTGGATTTCAGTCATTTAAAAATCACTATTTCTGGCGGTACAGCGCTGACCGCTGCCGCAGCCAATCTATGGCAGCAAACCACAGGCAATACCATCAGTGAAGGTTATGGCTTATCCGAGACCTCGCCAGTGATCTCGCTCAATGCACCGGGATATCAAAAGATTGGCACTATCGGTAAGCCCGTTCTCGGCACTGAGGTCAAACTGTTAGACGAAAACGGTAATGAAGTCGCGCAAGGGGAAGCCGGTGAGCTCGCCGCCCGTGGCCCACAGGTGATGCTAGGTTATTGGAATAATCCCCAAGAAACGGCTAATGTGATGACGGCTGATGGTTTCTTTAAAACGGGGGATATTGCGATTCTGAACGAGGAAGGCTTCCATCAAATCGTTGATCGCAAAAAGGATATGATTATTGTCTCTGGCTTTAACGTCTATCCTAATGAAGTCGAAAACGTGCTTGCTAGCCACCCAAATATCATCGAATGCGCCGTAGTTGGCGTAAAGGATGAGCACTCTGGAGAAGCAGTCAAAGCCTGTATCGTGCTCAAGGATGACAGCCAAGACCCTGAACTGATGAAAACCACCATCATCAACTTCTGCCGCGAGCAACTCACTGCCTACAAACTGCCTAAGTTAATTGAATTTATGCCGCAGTTGCCTAAGAGTACTGTGGGTAAGATTCTGCGTAGAGAACTCAAAAATCAGCCTTAAAAACCATTAAGTAATTTGAACGGCTTTAAATCTAATAAAACCCCAGAGCAACACTCTGGGGTTTTATTTGAGCCTCTTTTCCCAATCCAAGTCTTACTCGCTCAATGGGTTAACCTCATCCGTTAGCAGCTGCAAACTGGCAAACTCTCGATATAAGGCATTGGTTTGCATTAGAGTTTGATGCTTACCACTGGCAACAATTCGCCCCTTATCAAACACAATAATTCGATCGGCATTAATTACGGTTGCAAGCCGATGGGCGATGATCAGCGTAGTTTTACCCGCCATTAACTCATCAAGCGCCTGCTTCACTTTTTGCTCACTCAAGGCATCGAGTGCACTGGTGGCCTCATCGAGTAATAGGATAGGTCTGTCGGCTAAAATGGCCCTCGCAATGGCAATACGTTGTTTTTGCCCGCCAGATAAGCGCACACCGCGCTCACCCAAATAGGTTTGATAACCTTCATTAAATTCACTGATAAACTCATGGGCACGGGCCGCAATACAGGCATCGATCACTTCCTGCTCGTTGCCATCAACGCGGCCATAGCGCACATTTTCTAGCACACTAGTAGCAAAAATCACTGAGTCCTGCGGCACCAGTGCAAACTGCGCCCGCAAATCCTGTGGTGAAAGCGCAGCAATATCAATCCCATCCAATAAGATACTGCCAGATGACGGCACATAAAACCGCTGCAATAACTGAAATAGCGTGCTCTTGCCGGCACCACTCGGGCCGACCAAAGCCACCCGCTCGCCGGCATTTATTACAAGGTCTAAGTCGCTGAGCACTAACTGAGTTTGCTCGGGATAATGGAAGTTAAGTTGTTGCAGTTGCAGCTCGCCGCGTACTTTATCTGGCAGAGTTTTAGGCACCAGTGGCGCCGGAATATCGACCTCAGTTTCGGCTAATTCGATTAAGCGTTCTGCGGCGCCCGAGGCACGTTGGATTTCCCCGACCACTTCACTAATGGTCGCAACCGCGCCTGCCACCATGACCGCATAAAACATAAAGGCTGAGAGTTCGCCGCCCGTCATCTTACCCGACATCACATCGTGGGCGCCGACCCAAGTCACTAGCGCAATGGCAGCAATACTGAGGAACATCACTGAAGAAATCAGCAGCGCGCGGTAACGAATGCGGCCGCTGGCGGCGGTCATCACATCTTCGACACGGCCGTTAAATAAACTGCGGTCCTTATCCTCATGGCCATAGGCCTGCACTGTGTGGATCTCATGCAAGGTTTCATCCACATAGGCACCGAGATCCGCCACCCTATCTTGGCTCTCGCGCGCTAAGGTGCGCACCTTTCGGCCAAAGAAACCGACAGGACCCAACACCAAAGGCACGGCCAGTAGCACGAGCAGTGTCATCTTCACGCTGGTGATCCCCATCATCGCCAGCCCACCAATAACCGTCACGCCGGAGCGTAGTGCCATAGAGAGACTCGAACCGACAACGGTTTGCAGTAAGGTTGAATCGGCGGTAAAACGTGAAATCACCTCACCAGTGCGCACCTTGGCATAAAATGCCGGAGATAATTTAAGTAATTGATTATAAACTGCAAGCCGAATATCGGCACTGACACGCTCCCCAAGCCATGTCATCAGATAAAAACGGCAAAACACCGCAGTGCCACTCACTGCGGTGATGAGCAACACCAATAGAATAATTTCATTCAGCCGCTGGGCGTTATCCTTAATAAAACCTTCGTCCACCATCAGCCGCACGCCTTGGCCGAGGGATAACCAGGCCAAAGAACCGATCAATAAAAATACAATCGCCGCGACAACTCGCAAACGATAGGGCTTAAGAAATTGCCAAATCCATGGCAATACTGCCCGTTGGCGAACCGAGGTGTGTGAAGATTGTTGAGACACAATGGACTCCAATAATGGTCGAAGAGGTGGAATGCTCGAATCGGTGGGCTCTATGAGCGGTTTGTTCACTCTTGTTATCCTTCGGCTTTATTTGTCATTCAACTTAGCACAAATGACAATGAACTGAGCACACAAGAAAGCGCACACGATAACCAAAGTGATGCTAGCAAAGCAAAAATTCAAGGCTAAGAATATAAAAGCCAAAAATAAACCCGCATTGATAGCGGGTTTATGATTGCGCCTTGAGTAGGGCAAGATCAAAGTACAGAAGTGTAAAACACAGATATCTAAGCTACCTGCATATCTTCAGGCGTTTTTGGGGTGCCATGGTGACCATCACGCTTCCAGTTCACATCGAGTAATTCACTGCCTGTAAGAGTAAAGGCTTGGCCAAAGCCTTTGACATACAATCCTTGATGGGGCGCTAACTTGTACAGGTTAAAGTCCGTCAGCGCTGCCAAATTATCCGACATGTCGCCAAAACGTTTAGATAACAGGCTGACTCCTTTGCTAAACGAGGGCGTATCACGTGCAACCGCTTGAGCCATGGCATCAAAGGTTAATCGTTTGCGGGCGAATACAGATTTGGCTTCGACTTCATCCTCCACCAGCATCACAGACACTTTAGTAGACTGTTTAAGATTATGGCCGTGGCGCGCTAAGTCACTCACCAAGATATAAAAACCATCGTCTGCTAAGGCAAATGGCGCGTAACTGGCATTAGGTTGACCATCGGTATCGACGGTGGCGAGTTGTAAGGTTTTACGTTGCTGTTTAAAGACCTCTATTTCAGGTAACAGTTTGTCCCTTAAACGCTGTTCTTGCTCGGAAATGTCAGGCTTCATATTGGTTTCCTCAATAAATTACGTTCATCAATGTTAATCAGCAAAGGTAGCGGCCAGCGCTTTAAAACGGCGCACTTGCTCGGGAAAAAGCACTCTTTGCTTGTCACGTCCTAAATAAACTTTAAATACCACTTCACCCTGAGGTCCAAAAAAGTTAATGGAATGGCTCTCGCTGCCCCTAAAAGGTCTGCTGATCAAGGCTATCGCCCGCATGCCATCCAATTTAAGATGGCCATGTAAGCCATCCCCTTTGCTGTAGAGGTTGTAGTAACCATGGGCAAATTTTCCTTGGGGAAAATCGCCTTTAAATTCAAATACACTGCCCGAAAGCATCACTATGGTGGTTAACGAACCCCACTCGGGTAAGCTTTGTAGTAACTCGTCCATATGGGCCAAAGGTAAAAATACTCGCTGCGCTTTAGGTAAGGCGGTAACCACCTCAAGCTCGGCAATCCCTAACTCACTGGCCAATTGTGCAGGCATTAAATCTGGTTGAGTTTCAAATCGTTGTCGCAACATTTGCTGGGTTTCAGCATTTGAATCTCGGCGACTCAGCACGTTATCCGTGTTTTCAATGTCGACTGTTTGGGTCATTTCCTAGATCCTCTATCCCAAGGTTTAGAACATGTAGCGTGCAGACAGCTTCATATTACGGCCGGGCTGATACAAGGTTTGCCATGCCTGCAGATACTTCTCATCACCAATGTTTTCAATGGCAAAATCAACTCTCAGGCCCGACATCACGCCCATCGCGGGCTCCCATGCTAGGTACACATCCCAAAGGGTGTATTCATCATATTTTGCAACACTGTAACCTTTGGGTGTATTCGCTTGGCTGGCAACATAGGTCACTCGCGTGCCTAGCTTCATATCGCCTTCAATAATCCCTTGGGACAAGTCGACATTAAACTTATTGGCTGGCATCCCTTCGATATAATCGCCAGTGTTACGGTCTTCTCCGCGGGTTTGACCATAATTCATCGCTAAACGCGTTTGTCCGATGCGATAACGACCGCTGAGCTCAAAGCCCGTTAATTGAGCGTCTTCCACGTTGTTCCACGAGGTTGTTTGCTCAAGTCCTGGTATCCCCCGATATGGATTAGAGACTTGCTGAACAATAAAATCGTCCACATCGTTACGGAAGATGTTTAAAGTAATCGCTAATTCATCATCACCTGCTAACTCATTGAAGCGAAAGTCAGCTTTAAGCTCTTTATTACGGGCCACTTCTGACTTTAGGCTAGGATTTGTCGCAAAGGTGTTACATAACCCTTGGGGTAAAAAACCCGGTATTGGCGGAATGCAGTAATGGGTACCGCTAGAGAACATTTCCTCCACCGTCGGCGCTCGGAAGGCCTGATCATAGCGCGCACTTAAGGTCAGCCATGGCTGCGTTTGCCAACTTAATCCAAGTGAAGGAGATAGCTCAGTATCATCAGCAGATGCATTCAGGTTATGACTCTCGTTTTTAAAACTGTCATAACGCAAAGCAGCATCGAGGTTTACCGTTTGTGTCAGTTGCACATCCGCCCGAGTAAAAGCTCCCCATACCGTTGTTTCGCCATCAATATCCTCAGGACGCTGTCCAATCTGTCCCTTATCGTCTCTAACGGTTTTAAGGGTATCGCGATAGCCATCCACACCGTAGGTCAACTTAGTGTTACCGAGTTGAGAACTATTGTTCACATTAACGCCAACTGTGCGGTATTCAGTACTATCTAATTGGCCTTTAGTGACACGGTCTTCATCGTAATCTGTGCTATTCCAATAAACCTGCACATGAGTATCCAAATAAGGATTATTGGCTGGCGCTAAGCTGTAATTGAGGGTGATATTTTGATCGTCCGTTTTGCGGCGCACTAAAGGCACTGAGCTACTCACAGCCGCAGAAGGATTACTTGGCACTAATTCATTAATCTTGTTCACTCTTGCCGATAACGCTAAGCGCGAGGCTTCATCAGCCTGCCAGCCGAATTTAGCCAATCCACTGCTTCCTGAAGAAGCACTGTTGACTAAGGTTTCATCATTGCCGGTATTAATATTATTGGAATCAACATAACTGCCATTGAGCAACCAATCGACTGTTGCTTGCTGGCCATAGACTGCGGCGCTGGTTTTAGTGCGGTCGCCATTGGTGTCATAGCCTTGCTTGACATAACCACCAAAGGTTTCATTTGGCGCTAAAAAATCCTGAGCAGACTTAGTATTTTGTGCAACAACACCGCCGAGGGCACCACTGCCCCACAAACTACTGGCAGGACCACGGATCACCTCGATAGATTTAAGTAGTTCAGGGTCCATAAAATAGGAACCGCGATGGCCAGAACTGGTATTTTGCCTCGCACCATCGATCGTTTGTAAAACACGATCACCGCTTAAACCACGAATTTCGACGCCCTGAGAGGTCGCTCTTGGGCCATTTGTTAAGTTAATATTCGCTTCGTTTTTTAATACTTCGGCAACCGATGAAGCCTGTGAAACGTTAAGCTGCTCTTCTGCGACAACAGCCACACTTCGACTGGTTTCAGACACTTTCTCACTCAAACGCGTCGCACTCACTAACACTTCATCAAATTCAGTTTCGATAACCCCCTGTTCAGCACTCTTCTGAACCGCAGTGGGTTTGACGCCTTCTTCAGCCGCTAACGCAAAACTTAGCGCCGTACTACTTAGTGCCATCGCAACGGCGATCACTAACGGCTTTTTGTTCATATTATCTTCCTCAAATTATTAATTTTATTAATCAATTAGTATCTAAAAGACCCGTAACAGTCATTCGCCTACCTTGGCATTTTGCTAGTTTTTTGAGCATTCACTTTAGCAATTGCAGGCACTCTAACTGAGAATATAAATTTGATCAAATGAAAATCATTATCATTTGCGATCTTATTTATATTTATGTATCTTAATTAGCAATGATTGATGAGTGAATGCTTTTGGAATTGGAAGGTTTGCCGTGACACCAAAACGATATTTAGCTTTTGGCGCATTAACTGTTGCGATTCAAACGGGTGTGATTGCATCGCAGCCTTCGATTTCATTACCGAAGGATCTTAACGAATCTGCTCAAATGCACGCATTCAATGAGGTAAACAAAGCGGTTACCTTAAGCTTTACAGCACATCATTCAGTGGAAAAGTCAGCGGTCATATCTGAGCTAAACAGTACGCCAGCGAATGCAGATCCCGTGGATACGATCTCCCCAAATGTGCCTAATGCAAGCTCGTCTAATGCCAAGGTAGCTAATGCCCGTTTGTCTAATGCCAGTAAGCGCCAAACGGCGCCAAAACGAACTGATACGGCGACAACTGAAATGGCAAGGCAAGCCCACGAACCGACCACAGCTAAGCCGCAAACTGTTAAATCCGCTGTACAAAACAAGCCAACGCCGAACACATCCTCTAAGGCAGATGCGACAACGGCTATGAAGCTAATGGCTGCAAATACACTGCATCAACAAGAAACAGAAGAAATAGCAAAATCTTCTGAGCGAGATATATCGCAAATGGCAGAAATCAAGACTCAAGATAATGCAGCTATTAACAACAGCGATGTGACGCCCACAAGTGCCAGCAAGAACACCAAAGCCACTCCCGAGGTTATCGAGCTGGCAACCCCCACTTTTGCCAGTCAACCTCCCCAACCAACATATCCGCGCATGGCGCGAAAAAAAGGCTTGGAAGGAACCGCAACAATTGAAGTGATGTTTAACGAATTTGGACAACAACTCGCCCTCACGTTAGTCAAAAGCTCTGGTGTCAGCCTGCTGGACCAAGCGGCACTAGAGGCGGTAGAGACTTGGCAGTTTGAGGCGCCAAGCCCAAAACTGGCGAGCCATTACAAGGTGAGGGTACCGATTCGTTTCGCCTTAAATTGATCCTGTGGCGATGCAGTGCTTAACCACGCTAATCCTATTGCAACACATTTGGCTGAATGCTTGATAACAGATCTAACTATAGAGACTCACCGCTTATGACTGACTTTTCTACCCTACATGGCCAGCTCGGTTCACTCACCTGGCCTTTGCTGATATGTGCATTCCTCGGCTTGATGATTTGCCTTGAGCGTAGCGCACTGTTTTTACAACAATCCGCAGCGTCAATCTCCCCAAAAAAACAAGCTTGGGTTAAAGAGCTACGCGACTCTGATGTCAAACCGACAAGCGAAAACATTCAAGCTTTACTCTCTAAAACCAGCCATCAGCAGGATTTACTGGCCCGTGGCGCAACACTGCTGTTAGCGCAAGCACATCAACCCAAACCACTCAGGGAGGAATTACTCAGTCTATGGCTGAATAAACAACAAAGGGAGCTGCAAGCGGGCCTTAAGATTTTGCAAGTGATAGGGATTATTAGTCCGCTACTGGGGTTACTCGGTACGGTGCTTGGGTTAATTGACATGTTTGCCCAACTTAGCCAGTCCCAAGGGCCAGTCACTCCTGCGCAACTCAGTGCGGGGCTTGGTCTGGCGATGAATACTACCGCTGCAGGTCTTATCATTGCGGTGCCGACCATTACCGCCGCCCATTTATTCGGGATCTGGGCGCATAGCCAATGCTTAAAAGCGAGCCATGTGCTGAATCAAATTAACTTATGGTTATCCGGTGTAGACAAGCTACCACTTGAGCAGGACTTATATCAGGCATTCGCTCTAGGAAATCAGGCTAATCAAACACCTAATACTCCACACGCCGCATCTCTTGAGTCTCAGCCATGATAAGCACTCACCACACGTCGTTACCCCAAGCAGGGATCAGTGCCTTAGAGCCACTGCCCAGCGTCGATCTTACGGCATTGATTGATATTATTTTTATTGTTTTAGTGTTTCTGTTACTCACGGCAAATAGCCGTTTGCTGAGCTTACCCGTTGATGTACCTCAAAGGCCAAGCAGCGCCATTACGGCACTCGAGCATAAGCAATCGATAGCCATCAATATTATGGCGACTTCACCCTACTGGGCGATTAATGGCGAAAAATTTGCTGATTTAACCGCATTTAGTACAGCCTTTGAAGCGCTGTTAACGGCCCAACCACAGGCCACCGTCATTATTGCTGCCGATAAGGCCGCGCCAGTTGAACCGCTAATGCAGCTACTGGCACTTTTGCAGGGCAACGCCATTAATCAAACCCAAATTTTGATGGAACATTAACCCTAAACCTTAACTCAATCGTGTTTTAACCCGTTTACCCTGCAAGGTTGATAACACCTCGACCTTGCTTTTAGATGGATCAGGAGTTTACCCATGTTGTTTCAAGCTGTGCGTTATCGATTTAATAAACTCAGTCAACCGACCGATAGCAATGCATTCAATAAATGGTTGTGTCTACTCCCCGCAGTCACAGCACTCTTTTCATTTAATGCTTGGAGTGCAACTCAGGACATAAAGTTGGTGAGCGCTGGAGCGGGTGTCACCGAGTTAGTGCTGGCGTTAGGGGCGGCCGATGAGTTAGTGGCTGTCGATGCCACCAGCTATGTGCCTGAGCAATTAAGCTCAGTCGCCAAACTGGGGTACCACCGCATGCTTTCCGCTGAAGGCATTATGGCACTCAGCCCTACACTAATTGTAGGGTCCGACGTCATGGGCCCAGAAACCACCCTTAACGTACTAAAACAAGCCAATATCAAGGTAGTGCAATTACCCTCAAGCGCCGATGAGCAACAATTAATGAGCAATATCGATACGCTGGCACAATCGCTTAATCGAACAGAAAAAGCGGCCCCGCTAAAGCAGGAGTTGCATCAAAGGCTAGATAAATTAAATAAGCAAAAACAACAACTCAGCCAACATAATGCTCAGCCAAAAATCCTCTTTATGTTATTACAGGAAGGACGAGGAGCCAGAGTCGGTGGCAAAGGTACCGCTGCCGATACCATTATTGCGCTATCGGGCGCAAAGAATATTGCAGACTTTGAAGGCTATAAGACATTGTCCCAAGAGGGCATTCTCGCCTTACAACCGGATGTGATTTTACTGTCTAACCGCAGCGAGCAGAGTGATGCACAAACGGATGAACAAACCGCGCAAGCACTACTGAAGGAGATGCCGCTGCTAGCGCATACTCCCGCAGGCCAAAATGGTCATATCCAAACCCTTGCCCCGCAAGCTTTACTGGGAGGTTTAGGTATTAGCGCCATTGGTGCTGCCGAAACGCTTGCAGACACCCTACTCACTCAAGGTAAAACGGCGGGAAAATAACCATGTTACAGTATCGCTGGCTTTGGCCCACAATGATGATGCTCCTCATCCTGAGCAGTATACTCTCGGTGAGTGTAGGTCCTGTAAGCATTAGTCTTATGGACTCCCTCAGTGCGGTATTTAATTGGGCAACCCAGCAAAGCATTGGCAATCTTGCACCCCATGAGCAACTGGTGGTAAGTAACGTGCGTCTACCCAGGACCTTGTTAGCCCTTACGGTAGGCGCAATTCTTGCTCAATGTGGCGCTGTGATGCAGGGATTATTCCGTAATCCACTGGCAGACCCAGGTATTATCGGGGTGTCATCGGGGGCCGCATTAGGTGCGGCCATCTGTATCGTGTTATTTCCCGACGTGGGATCTTTTATGATTTCCCTTGGCGCCTTTCTCTGTGGGTTAGCCACAACCCTGATCGTTTATCGTCTGGCGAGTAACGGTTTAGGCACATCTGTGGTGTTATTGATGCTTTCCGGCGTGGCGATTGCAGCGCTAGCAGGAGCGGGCATAGGCGTACTGACTTATCTCGCTAATGATATGGCATTACGTGACTTAACCCTTTGGCAAATGGGCAGTATTGCGGGAGCTCAATGGCAATATGTCGGCCTGTGTTTACTGGTATTAGTGTTGCTGAGTTGGCGTTTTCAGCGTGATGCCATGGCACTTAATGCCCTGCTACTGGGTGAAGCTGAAGCCAGACATTTAGGGATTGATGTCGACCGTCTTAAGTTAAGACTCATCCTACTCTGTGCATTAGGCGTAGGCGTGAGTGTGGCCGCAACAGGGATTATCGGTTTTATTGGTCTAGTGGTTCCCCATTTAGTGCGGATGATTTTGGGGCCAGATCATAAACGACTTTTACCCATGAGCGCCCTCTTGGGCGCTGCGCTTTTAGCCTTAGCTGACATAGGTGCGCGGGCATTTTTACCCCCCGCAGAATTACCCGTCGGCTTAGTCACAGCACTTATCGGTGCGCCATTCTTTATCTTTTTACTCCTGCAACAACGCAGCAAATTAATCTAAGCGAGAACTCCATGGCTATGAGCTTATCGGCTGCGCCCGTCGCTAAACAACATTTTGAACGTACCCAATTAACCGTGGATAGGCTCAGCTACGCTATCGGCGATAAGGCGGTGTTGAACAACATTCGCGTGCAATTTCAACCGGGCAGTGTCACCGCACTTTTAGGGCCTAATGGGGCAGGCAAATCCACACTGTTAAAAGCACTGTGCCGAGAGCTCCCCACTGCGCAAGGCAGCATCAAGCTTGGCTACTGCCAACTGGTGGATTGGCCAAGGGCTGAACTGGCAAAATCCCTCGCCGTTCTGCCTCAACATGCCAGCTTAACCTTCCCCTTTACCGTGGATGAAGTGGTGGCAATGGGGCTTTATCCCTTAACCTTGAGTCAAAAAGAAGGCCAGCAGTTAGTCACAAAATGGCTTGCCGAAGTGGGTGTATTGCATTTAGCCCGACGCAGTTACCCCACGCTTTCTGGGGGAGAAAAACAAAGGGTGCAACTGGCGAGGGTGTTAACGCAGTTAAGCCAATCCCCCTTCCCGCCGATTTTACTGTTAGATGAGCCAACCTCAGCACTGGATCTGGCGCAGCAACACAAAGTATTAGCGCTAGCAAAAAATCTCGCCCACAAGCACGCCTACACTGTGATTGTGGTATTGCACGACCTCAATCAGGCAGCCCGTTACAGCGACAGAGTTATCGTCCTCAAACAGGGGGAAATCGTCAGTGAAGGTACACCTAACGATGCATTATCGATTGATATAATTCGCCAAGTATGGGATTACGAACCTGAGTTTATTTCTGCCCCACAGCGTGGTTACCCACTGATTTTTTAATGCAAAATTGACTTCACTAGCGCCTTTAGCGGCACAGTTGTGGGTATAATCGCTGCAATAGACACCTAAAGTCACAGTGTGAACAGATGAAAACCACTATCTCAACCGAAACCCAGCAAGATGCCCTAGCCATGGCGAAGGCTACTCAAAAACCAGGACAAACCAAAGAACAAACTAAACTGATTGCCCAGGGGATTGAAAAGGGCATTGCCGAATATAAAAAACAGCAAAAAGCCAAAGCTCGCGAGCGGGATAAACAGAGAAAGCAACAGTTAAGGGCAAAAAACCAACAAGCAAGCGCGGCTGGCGAGATGGATGATGGCGAAGATTTTTCGCTGCCACAGACTCAATTTACTCCTATTGCTTGGGCTGCCATCGCCCTGTTAGTCCTCAGTTGGCTGGGTTTTGGGGCATATATCTTCCTTTAAGGGGGGAGATTCGCACGTATCGTATCAAAGTAGCCAGTTAGCTCCTGTGGTAGAAACTCTTGTGCAATTAGCGCCTTAGTGTCGATATTGCCAGCCCTTAGCTGGACTCGCCCCGTATCGGGCAAAAAGGCCAACTCAAGCCAGTTGGCTCTATCGGGGTAGCCATCGAGAGTTAGGCAAAGCGCGTTATCCCGCTCAATAGCAGACTGACAATCCCAGCATTGGCCGATAAGATCGAGCAACACTTGCCCGCTTTTCATATCGGTTAATCTGGGCGCGTACACCCAATGGGACATGCGCATTTCGTGGGGAATCGTCTCAAGCTTAACGCGGCCCTGTAGGAAAAACTGTTCGGTTAACATATTCGGATCATCAAAGTACTTATCGTGTATGAATAAAAATGACTCAGCAATGGCCTGATTAACTCTCTGGTTTACTGATTAACCCTCTGGTTTACTGATTAACCCTCTGGTTTATAAGTAAATTAACTCATTAAGCCTTCTAATCGATTCGCAAGCCGCTTGGCTAAACCTTTTTGCCAAGCCGCACTCTTTGGACGGCTGTAAAGCCTATCTTCCCATGCAAAAATCTTGTTCATGCCATGATAAGCGAGCCACGGCAAAGGTTCAGGTTCCCAAGGCGTTAATACTTGCTGAACGGGGGCATTAAACGCCCAAGGCATAGTGGTAAGCGGCGTATCACGCGCTAAGATCAAGTCCACCAGCGTACGGGCAAAAAGATTGGCAGCCCCAACACCTTCGCCGCCGTAACCTCCAATAAGCCCCAATCCTACATTTTTATCGTAAATAGCGTGGGGCGCAAACTGCCGTGCTAAAGCTAAGGTTCCACCCCAACCATGAGTAATTTGCACATCCGCCAATTGCGGAAATAACGCCAACAATAGCTGATAGCGAAAGCCAAATTCCCCTTTAAAAGCCGATTGAGGATGGCTAGCGGGAGATTGGGTATTAAAGCACTCCGGATTAAATCCAAATTCAGTCCGCACTTTAGCGCCAAATCCGTAGCCGCCACGGGCGCCAAATATCAAACGGTTATCAGGACTTCGCTGACCATAGGTAACGATGCGGCTAGCATCACTAAAGGTCGCGCGATTAGCTAAACCAATGTCCTGCCACATTTCATCCGTTAACGGCTCAGTGGCGATCAGTAAACTCTGAACAGGCAAGGTGAATCGACCCAATTCACCCAATTGGCGAAGATAGCCTTCAACGGCGGGCACCACAATCGCCGCACGAACATTTCCTTGTGGCGTCTGTAATTGGGTTTGCGCATCACCGAGATACACCATGTGATTTACTGGGGTATGCTCGTAGATCTTCACCCCTAAACTTTGCACCAGATCAGCCAAACCACAGACGAGTTTCGCTGGGTGTATTCGCGCACAATGGGGGGTATAAAGTGCCGCTTGGCCGTAGGCCATGGAGACTTGTTTATCGAGTTCGGTTTTATCTAGCCAGCGAATATCCGCTTCGCCAAAACCTTGCCGACGCCACTGTGCTAATTCGGCTTGAATATTGGCTAATTGCTCAGGATAACGTGCGGCCACCCGTAAATTGCCGCCATGGTGTAAATCACAGTCGATATGATGCTGGGCGCAAACCGCGGCAACTTCAGCAATGGTTTGTTGGATCAAGGCTTTTGCCATTAAGCGCGACTCACCTTGAAGCTGATTAAGATAGGCTACATCGCCACTAAAACCGCCCATCAACCAACCGCCATTTCGCCCCGAAGCGCCTTGGCCAATGGTATCAGCCTCAAGAATCACCACGGATAAATTGGGCTGATATTGCTTAAGATAATAGGCCGTCCATAGTCCTGAATAACCTGCACCAATAATGGCGATGTCTGCGGCAATATCATGTTGTAGCGCAGGTAAAATAGTTCTTTGACTTAATTTAACTTCGGTATCAAACCAAAATCCGCGCTCTTTCACGCCACGGATTCACTTAATGGACTGATACCGATAATTGAGGCAATTTCCTCGAAATGTGTATCAACCCACGCACTGCTAATTGGCCCCCAGGTCAAAATGCGATAATAACCTGCATTGTTTCGACTGCCATCTTGGATAAACTCGACACGGATGCCGATATCTTCAAACGCGGCGATAGCATCCTGCAACGTTCGCCTCGGCATTCCAGTCAACTTATTGAGTGATAACAAGTTATGCCGATCATCGTCCATTAAATGCGCTAAATATAGCTTACGTAAAAACGCCTTATGTTGTTTCGATATTGACTGAGTAGCAGATTCGAGGGGCATAAAAAATCAATCCAAATATTGACCAAGTGAATATAAAACTACTTGATATTCAGTGAATAAGAAATAGCCTCCATTCAAATTATTCGAGCAAATTGACCCGTTTGACATCTGTTCCCACAGATACATTTTCGCATTTGCTTGTATAAGCTCTCCATCACTGTTATTTGTAAAAAAGATTAATCAATGGGAGAGCCAACGATGGGCCAAATGATGACCGCACAGCAAGTGCTACATTTCTGGTTTGAGGAAATTTCACCTCAATCTTGGTGGATAAAAGACCCAACATTTGATGCACAAATCCAATCTCGCTTTGAAGACCTATTAAAACAAGCCAAGCGCGGTGAGCTTGCGCATTGGCGCGTGACACCTCAAGGTCGTTTAGCCGAAATCATCGTACTGGATCAATTCTCGCGAAATATCTATCGCGACACGCCAGCAGCGTTTGAGGCCGACACCATTGCGCTGGTCCTTGCACAAGAGGCTGTTGCACTCCAAAT
Source organism: Shewanella sp. Sh95 (assembly GCF_001308045.1). Lineage (NCBI taxonomy): Bacteria > Pseudomonadati > Pseudomonadota > Gammaproteobacteria > Alteromonadales > Shewanellaceae > Shewanella > Shewanella sp. Sh95. The sequence continues at coordinate 22,080 of NZ_LGYY01000046.1, read as the reverse complement.
TGATAAGGAGCTTTCTCCCAAACAAGTACCCTTTTTGTTTATGCCTTTTATGCATAGCGAATCCCCAGCCATCCATCAAGTTGCTGTAAAATTGTTCAATCGAGAGGCTGCAATCGCTAATCTCGAATTTGAACTAAAACACAAGGCTATTATCGACAGATTCGGTCGTTATCCTCATAGAAACAAAATATTAGCTAGAGAGTCGACAGCAGAAGAAATCGCTTTTTTACGCCAGCCGGACTCGTCATTTTGAATATAAATAAGCTTTATTCAGATAAAAATAACTGTGGCTGTAGATTAACAAACTACACTTACAATGATATGTCAGGGGACAACTCTGGGCATCATGAGATGGCCAATGGTGTGAAAGGTAACAGTGCGTAATGAAACAAACTAACCATATTTCCTGCGTCTCTAGAATGACCTGTATTCGCTACCCATTGCTAGCAGTAATTGCATTATTGTATCCCCAATTAATCCAAGCGGCGGAACTGAAAATTGGCGTGAGCCTCTCCATTCCTCCCTATGTCATCCAAGAATCTGATAGCGGCCTAGAACTCGATTTGCTGTATCAAGCACTTGCAGTCAAAGGGCATACCGCCAATATTGAATATTTGCCTTTAGCACGCACTTTCCATGAACTTAGGGAGGGTAAACTTGACGGCATAATCAACGTAAAAGAAGGCATGATCGAAAACGTTTTCTACTCTAATGTGGCGATTCGTTATCAAAATTGCGCAATCAGCCTAGAGAAAAATAACTTTTCGATTAATAGTATTAAAGACTTAACGGATAAAAAAGTCGTTTCCTTTCAACGTGCAGCAAGCTTCTTAGGTGATGAATTTACTCAAATGACTAAAGCTAATCCTAGTTACCAAGAACAAGCTCGGCAAATACAGCAGGTTTACATGCTGATGAAACACAGGGCTGATGTAGTGGTTATGGATAAGAACATTTTCACTTACTATCTTAGACAGGCATTTATTGAGGGAAAACTCACCGAAGTAGAGAGTAAACAGGTGGCGGTATGTCATCGCATTTTTCCACCGACTGAGTATAAATTTGCGTTTTTAAGCGAGCAAATCCGTGACGACTTTAACCTTGGGTTAAAACAAATTACCGAAAATGGGACACTGATCGCCTTACAAGAAAAATATCGGCAACTCATGTCCCTAGAGAATGAAGCTGAAGCCTCAAATACCATTGTGGATCAATCAAAACTCAAGCAAGATCCTTTATAAGTTAACTACTTAACTACTAATACTGGGCATTTCGCCAATCTAACAATATCTTGACTCACATGGTGCTTTAAAAAATCCACTAAGCCGCTGCTGCCATGGCTTGCAATCACAATCATCCCCGCATCGGCTGACTCAGCTAAAATCTCTTCGCTCGCATCACCATGACGAACAATACATTTAATCTTTAGTCCAGCCGCTAATCCCTGCTGCATTTGCAGCTGTAGACTCTGCATTTTTGTCTCCACAAACTCGGCTAACTGTTGCTCAAGTGTCGCGGGAGTATCAACCGCAATACCATAACAATGGGCACTTCTTGCAGGGCTGACAACATGCAGCAAACGGATATCTACGTGATATAGATTAGCCATTTCAACCGCATAATTAAGCGCATGGGCGGCAGTTGCCGAAAAATCCGTAGGGCATAACACTTCTTGAGTACGCATAATTTTATCCATCACTTAGGTTGTTGTGCCCCATATTAGGGCAAATGGCATTGCTTATAATCTGTATTTTATCGCAGTAACTCGGGACAAGCAGCTAGGCCGTAAAATTAATTATGCTTTAGCAATCAAAAACAAAGGGCGCCTTAGCGCCCTGTTATCTACCCAATACAGACTATTTCACTACCAATACAGGGCATGCCGCGCCATTGGCAACAGCTTCGGCAACATTCGTATGTAAAAAGTGCGAAATTCCGGTTCGTCCATGGCTAGCAATAACCACCATACCCACATCCTTACCATTCGCCTCCTCGAGGATTTGATCGACGGGATTGCCTCGGCGAATAAGTGTTGTAATCGGTAATTCGGTCTTGAGTCCCTCGAGTAACGCCTGCATTTTAGTTGCTGCGGCCTCCTCCATGCTTTTAGCGAGCTCCTCAGGGGTAATCGCTAAAATCATAAAGTTTTCATCACCAATAGGTTGCTCAACAACGTGTAAAATCTTTAGCCCTACATGGTATAGATTTGCCATTTCAATAGCATAACGTAGCGCATGGGCCGCAGTTTCCGAAAAATCTGTGGGCCAGAGTATTTGACCTGAACGCATAATCTGTTCTCCTTAATGGCTAGTCATCGTGAAGCTCATCTTTGAGCCAAGTAATGGCATCCAGTTTGTCGACAAAAAACTTAACCTCGGCCGGAGTAAACCAGTTTGCCAGCTTTGCCATCACTTCCTGTAGAGTCGTTTTACCGACAATAGCAATCCGTTCAAAGTGGCGAACATGCTTAACCCCTAGTTTTAGATCATCCCAAGCGGCTTGAAGTTCCCAACCTTCAAGCTCAGTCACATCGACTAAGGCATAAATATCGGGATCTTTCACCCCAGCTAACGCGGCTTCGAGCACGGGTACCATCACCTCATAATCTTGATGAGTTAAGGTACCTATAGCTTTAAAGGCAACAAAAAAATCATCATCACCATAACGCTCGATGCCAACTGAAATTCCATGCTTTAACAAAGTCATACATACTCCTTGTCTAACAAATGTCCTGTTAAGTGTAAAAGCTAAGTCTCTATCAGGCCGTGATCTTGCTCATAAATGCATCAGTATGCTTGCGCAAAATCACGCTAACCGCTAGGATAAACCGACTAATCAGTCGGTTTGTGTATTGAGCAACAAACGGCTTTATTTTTTTAAGACTTGCACTCAAGGGATCACGATGAACATGGCAACAGACCCAGCAACAATCTCGCCGTTAACCGAGTTACTCCAACGTCAGCGTGCAAGTTACTTAGCCGCACCGAATCCTGATTATGCGATCCGTAAAGAACGCTTAATCCGCCTTAAAGCCGCCTTGCTAAAATTCCAACAGCCGCTCGTCGAGGCGTTATCACAGGACTATGGCCATCGTTCGGTCGACGACAGTCTGATTTCCGACATTATGCCTGTGGTCAATAACATCAATTACAGCTTGAAAAACCTCAAAAAATGGCTCAAGCCAAGCCGCCGCCATGCGGGCATCTTACTCGCCCCCGCCCAAGTCAAAGTGCATTATCAGCCACTAGGCGTTATTGGGATAATCGTGCCTTGGAACTTCCCCGTCATGCTCTCCATTGGGCCATTAGTCACGGCGATTGCTGCGGGCAACCATGCCATGCTCAAACTTTCGGAATTTACTCCAGCAACCAACAGCGTTATCAAACAGTTACTAGCCGAAGTATTTGATGAATCCCATGTTGCCGTTGTAGAAGGTGAAGCTGATGTCGCGGCGCAGTTTTCAGCACTGCCCTTCGATCATCTCCTATTTACTGGTTCAACCACGGTTGGCCGCCATGTGATGCGCGCCGCGGCCAATAATCTCACCCCCGTTACCCTTGAACTCGGAGGTAAATCGCCAGTAATTATCGCCCCCGATATACCACTAGAGATAGCGGTAGAACGAATGATTTATGGTAAGTGTTTGAATGCTGGACAAATCTGTGTAGCGCCTGATTATGTGCTTTGCCCTAACGCTAAAGTGAGCGATTTTATTCAAGCCTATCAAGCAAAATTCCAAGCCATGTACGGCGCAATTGCCCAAAATAAGGACTACGGCAGCATTATTAATGCCCGCCAATTTGATCGTTTATTGGCTGTACTTGAGGATGCCAAAACCAAAGGTGCCAAGATTATCTCTGCCTCAAATGAAGCAATAGACAGCCAGAATCGTAAACTCGCCACTCAGCTGATTACTAATACCACTGAAGATATGCTATTGATGCAAGAGGAAATCTTTGGGCCGCTATTACCCGTTATCGGTTACGACTCTTTAGATGAAGCCATTAGCTACGTAAACCGTCGCGCCAGACCCTTAGCGCTCTATGTGATGAGTTTTGATGAAGCGAGCCAACAAAAAATCCTCAAGCAAACTCACTCTGGCGGTGTTTGTATCAATGAAACGGTATTCCATGTAGCAGCCGATGATGCGCCCTTTGGCGGCATAGGCCCATCTGGTATGGGGCATTATCATGGTAAAGAAGGGTTCCTCACCTTTAGCCACGCCAAAACCGTGCTAAGCCGTGGGCGCTTTAACACGGGTAAATTTGTCCATCCACCCTATGGCACTTTTATCCAACGTATGTTGATGAAGCTGTTTTTACGCTAATACGGGCCGCTTAGGAGTGGTTATGTCGAGCTTATTACCAACAGATACAGATACTAAGCCCATGACAGATAAACGTCAGGCGATACTCGATACCGCCTTATCGTTATTTGTCAGCCAAGGCTTTCATGCCACATCGACCGCTTCAATTGCCAAGCAGGCTGGCGTAGCGACAGGCACACTGTTTCATCATTTCCCAACCAAAGAAGTGTTGATGGAAAGCCTGTTTCTCACGATTAAACAAGAGTTTGCTAATGCATTATTGTTAAATATCAAAGAAGGGAGCGATCTTAAAGAGCATGCAGAAATCCTCTGGCAGAGCGCGATTGACTGGTCGATTGATAATCCAATCAAGCAATTATTTTTTCAGCAATATTCAATGTCACCTATGATTGCGGCTTCTATCCGCGAACAAGCAATGAATAGCATCTTAGGGTTTATCGCCCAGTTGATCAAAAAAGGGCAGCTAATGGGATTAATTGCCCACTATCCCATTGAATTAATGCTTGAAAATTGCCACGGACAATACTTAGCAGCCACGCGATTTTTTATCGATAACCCCGAATTGGGCAGAGATAAACATTACCGTGATGCCAGCTTTGCGCTGTTTTGGAAGGCGTTACGGGCTGACTAAACCTAAAAGCAATCGAGCCAGACTTATATCTGGCTCGATTGTAGAGATGTTTAACTGAATGAACAGATATTTAATACGATTAGTATAATCAGCTTTGGCTTAATTCAGGTTGTTTTTCTATAGGTTGCGACAACTGCGAAGCACTCCAATAACCTTGTTTTACACCCTTTTCGATAAGCTCAGCGACTGCTAACTCAATGGCTTGTAGTACACAAAACTGCACTGGTTCATTGGTGGTAAAACCGACTTCGGCTTCGGCCAAACGATTCAAACTGGTATAACGGAACAGGCCTGCACGCATTTCCTGCGAAAGTACCCTTTTACTCGTAGATACAGACATCATCACTTTGCCCGTGTGTACATCGACAGCACGCAGATAGATAGTGACTAAATCCTCACGGTACATTTCCGAGGCGCCGATACCGTAATATTCAACCCCTGTACCGCCTGTACTGGTGTTGGTCTCGTAACTGATAATCCCACCTTCTAATAGCAATCTCGCCGTCGATAACACGGGGATATCATCGCCCTTTGAACCATTTTGCTTATTACTGATCTTGCGCTCGGTTAATAAATTTTGCAGGCCTTCACGCTCAACGGGCGTAAACCATTTAGAGTCAATCAAGGTTTGCATCAGCATCGATGTTGCCCCTTGAGTGACCGCAGTTGAAAATGAGCTGACGTTAGCTTGAGGTTTATATTGCCCGGTTTGGTCTCGGAATGAATATACCGCAACTGGGATCGGAAATTTTGGCCCAGGCTGACTCTGTAGCTCCTTCATCACCTCACTCATTGGATTAACTTGAGCAGGAGTAATATTTAAGTCAGGCTTGGGGATCAAGCTACAGGCGGACATACTCAGCAGCATAGAAGCGATAAAGATGGAACGTGCCATTAGTTTCCGCCTCCAAAAGTTGGCATTTCAATCACCGTCACTTCGCCAGTTTCGATGTTAGTGATGGTTAACATCACTCCGGTGCCAGTAGAGGCGACTTCGATACGAAAATCACCGGTATCGTACACCCCATCTTTGATCTCACCATCAGCTACGCCGCGAGTGATGGAGTTAATGATGTTACGTTCCAATGACTCCTTAAAACGGGTAACAAAGTCCTTCTCGGTCGAGCTGGCTTTATTATCGTTTTGAGCCTGCGCTTTATTGAGTAAAAAGGAGCCATTCGCAGGATTGCCCCCAAAGCTTGGGTTGACGGGGGTATAGATTAATTCGGTTGCTTGGCTGGTGTGAGCTATGCAAAACACAGCAAGAGAAAGTAACGTCCTGAATGTCATTATTGTTATCCTACAAATCGTCCGATGTTCCTGAAAAATCACCCGTAATCGCATTAGCCCTGACTTGAGCTAAGTAATCAATCGTCAACAAAATAGCCTGCTCTGCGCTCTCCTTAATCGGGTTCGCCCGACGACCAAAGTGCGTGGTATAAATACGAGTTCCATTCACTTCTAAGGTTAAAACGGTTCCGGCCTGCGGAAACACCGTCTCATACAAGGTCACGTTAAACCCTTGAGTAAACGGCAATTCGCGCCAATAACTTGAATAGTAAAACCCAAAATCCTTACCAAAACGCGTTAAGGTTCTATCTATCACAAGCCCACTGATTTCAATATCATCATCGGCTAACGCGCCGGGAGCGCTTATAAACAAGAATGGACACAAAATACTGAACAACAACCGCTGAATTAACGATTTCACAGGTCCCTCCTTACCTACAATGCTCAAACCTTCAGATACAGCGATAGCGTAAAATGCACACTTTGCCATGTTGTGCATGTAACATTTAACGCTTATTTTTATTAAAAGAAGGTTAACAGGATTGAAGAATGCTAGTCATTAGACTGAGACCTAAATTAGCCCAAAAAGCTAAGGTAAAAACCGCAAAATAGCCCATTTGGGTAATACGTTAGAATGAGCAATGAAAACTCTTGATACACTCTCAAACGCAGATTATTGCGGTAACCAGAGTTGTACTGACAGCCCACCATCGGTGCGATTATGCATACTAATGCTGCCTTCATGGGCCTCAATGATTTCGCGGCAAAGTGGTAAGCCTAAGCCAGTACCCGATTGCTTGGTTGAGTAAAAAGGCAATAGGGCTTGCTCTAACACTTCCTCGGACATGCCACTACCACGATCCTCAATCTTGATAATAAAGCCAGCGCCATCAACCAGCGTTTGAAAGCGAATGGTAAGCGTGACCTCATCGGGATCGGAACCTGATTCATGGGCATTTTTCAGCAGGTTTAGCAGAACTTGCTCCATTTGCCCTTGATCGAAATAGCCCATTTCAGCGGGTAATTCATTGGCTAAAGTAAAAGGATAATGCTGGGTTAAATGTTCGATAAGCTGCTGCCACGCGACTTGACGTCGCTGCGGTAAAGGCAGTTTAGCAAAGCGAGCATAATTGAAAATAAACTGACTCAGGTGATTCGTGCGACTCTCTATAGTGTCGAATATCAGCTTAAGCTTTGGATTATCGAGATCTTTCGTGAGTAAACGCCCCGAATTCACCATAGAAGCAATGGGCGCGACAGAATTATTTAGCTCATGGCTGATAATACGGATCACCTTCTTCCACACCGCCACTTCCTGACGATTAAGCTCTCGAGTCATCTGCTTAAGCAAGATTAAATTATGCTGTTGGTTATTCAGCAAAAATTGGCCGCGACTCAGATACCAAGTCTCAGTATCATCCTCACCCATGGTAAACAGGCCGCTCTTTTCTTGCTTAAGGGCCAAGGCAAGGGCATCGGGTAAGTCTTGCAGCAGTTCGTCGAGGCTCAAGCCTTCCATTTTGCCTTTAATATGGAAAAGATGCCGCGCCGCATCGTTGGCATACATGAGTTTTTGGTGATCGTTAAACAGCAGCATCACGTTAGGTGAGCTTTGAATCACTTTATCCAGCAGCAATTCGCGCTGATAAATATACTGCCGCTCCTGGCGCAGCTTAGCTGCCGAATCATTAAATAGCTCAGCCAATGCCTTAAGCTGGCCCTCACCATTTGCCGGAATGCTGACGCTAAAGTCATTATCGTTAAAGTTGAGTAAGCCAACCTCTAAGGCATTGAGGCTACGAGCTAAATGGCGGGTAAACCAAGCCACACCTAAGGCGCAAATACCACAGGTAAACAATAATATGAATAACCATTCGGTGATTGGTAGCCCTTGGTCTGTCCCTTGCGCTAACGTCAACTTAGGCAGCGAGATAGGTTCTGCTGGAGGAGCTGTGGGCGGCACATCAGGATGGGCTGAAGGACTAAAAAGCCCCTCTTTAAGCTGCTCGAGTTTAAAAAGCTTAATTTGCAATTGTTCTTGCTTGAGCTGCTCTAACTTTTGCAGCTCATGCTTAATCTGCTCGGCCCTTAAACGCTCCTGTAATGGCAACGCTTGTTGTAATTTCTCGTTATTTTTAATTGCCGCTTCGACGTTTTCTTGAAGCTTATCTACATCGATGGGAGGTATATTAATTGCGGGGAGCTTGATGGGAGCTGGCACTTCAACTGACGAGATAGACGGGCGATAGCTCACAGCACCTAGGGTCAATAGCACTCCTAAGGCGCAACAAACAGTTGAATAAATGATTAATTTTGTTCGCAGTTGCACCTAAAACTCCACCTAAGACTCAATGTTTATAGAGCTATAACTATTTTTCTAGACCAAACTTATCCATGCGGCGATACAGGGCTTGCCTACTTAGGCCAAGGGATTTAGCTACTCGCGCAATCACGCCCTTGTGCTGTCTTAAGGCCATTTCAATCTGCTCACGGCTAACATCCATAGCGTCGCTCGAATCCAGTTGAGCGGACACGTCTTGATTGGCAACTTTTATCTGTGATTCAATCGGGGCAACTTCGGTTATGGTTCGCCCAAGCGTCATCGTATTTGTCGTGTGAGTGTTGTTAACATTGACTGGCGGTAAACCAAAATCAACTTCGGTTAACACTCGACTTTGCGCCAATAGCGCCGCACGTTTACAGGCATTTTCTAGCTCGCGCACATTACCCGGCCAACGATGCTGTAATAGCGCCTGTTGGGCGGGTTTACTCAAACTAAAACCCTCACCGACAAAATGTTTCACTAAGGGCAAAATATCGTCAATACGCTGATTCAGTGGCGGTAAGGCCAATTCAATCACATTTAAGCGGTAGAATAAGTCCTCACGGAAACGCCCCTCGGCAATATCTTGGGCAAGATCGGCATTGGTCGCACTGATCACCCTCACCTTCACCTTTAAGGTTTTATGGCTGCCTAAGCGCTCAAACTCCCCGGTTTGTAATACCCGCAGCAATTTCACTTGGCCCGAGAGCGGTAAATTGCCAATTTCATCTAAAAATAAGGTGCCACCATCGGCCGCTTCAAAACGACCAATGCGCGCCTTGTTAGCCCCCGTAAACGCCCCCGCCTCGGCACCAAAGAGTTCGGCTTCGAGCAACTCCATCGGCAAAGCCCCCACATTCACCTTAATAAAGGGTTTGTTTTTTAAGGGAGAATTGGCATGGATAATATCGGCAAGCTTATCTTTACCGGCACCGTTAGGGCCTGTGATCAATACAGATACATCGGAGCGTGCCAGTTGTAAGGCTAAGTCAATACAACGCTGCATCGCACCACTACCAAAAACAATCCCGCACAGATCCGCATTGGCAATCGCGACTTGGCGTTGTGAATTAACTCGCTCGAGCTGATGATTTGTACGTGCAAGCTTATAGAGAGCAATTAAATTCGTAATGCTGTTTAGTAATTTAGCATCATCCCACGGTTTGCCCATGTAATCAGCGGCGCCGGCTTTAACCAACTCAACAGCGGTTTCGAGCTGCGTCCAAGCCGTCATTAAAATGATCGGCAAATCCGGCTGCCTATCACGCAATGCATAAAACAACTGCCGCCCTTCTTCCCCAGAGGTGGTATCGCGGGTGAAGTTCATATCTTGGATAACAAGATCAATATCATGGGTCGCGATCAGACCAAGGGCATCATCTGGTGTATGGCAAGTTAACACCTGATAACCATTGATCTCCAGTATTAAGCCTAAGGCCTGGCAGATGGCGTGGTTATCGTCGACAATCAGAATTGTGTCCATGTGGCAAAGTATGTCCCGAGTAAAACTATTAACCTTAAAGTAACAAAAAGTGCAATAACATCCTACTGTTATCGCACTTTATGCCGCTCAGCTTATGTTACACAGTACGCGTCGCTGTCGCCGGAGATATCTTGGCAGCTTTGCGTGCAGGTAAGTACACCGCAAGGGTGGTCACCACAAATAATCCAACAACGGTGAATAATGGATAGGAAAGCGCCAGCATAGGTAAGCTATACAGGCTCATCAATTGCTGGCCTAACTGAATCGCTAACAGCACACCCAAAGTGCCACCTAACAGACATAGCAGATAGTTTTCCAGTAGGAAGTAGCTGATAATATCGCGCTTTTTAGCACCTAACGCACGGCGAGTGCCAATCTGCTTAGTGCGACGCTGGATATTGAACATCACCATCCCTGTCACCCCAAGTGAGGTAATCAACAACAGCAATACCACCATCATGGTCAGTACGGTTGCCATTAATTCATGGTCACGATATGCCTCGATACGGCGCTCGCTCATGGTTGTAAAGCCTTCGACTACCCGGCTAGGATATTCTTTATGCAGGGCTTCGGGGATGACCTCTTTTAAGCGCTCAATATCAGCTGGCTTAGCTCTTACTAAATAACGTTTATAGTCAGCGGGATAATTCACCGACAACACAGAACTAAACTCAAGGTTACTATTATCAACCCATGCCGTTTGTAAGCGCTCCAGCACTCCAATCACCACAAAGTGCTGTGTGCCCATATATACGCTCTTGCCAAGCGCTGATTCATTCGGCCACACCTTATCGACAAAGGCTTTAGTGACGATCATCTTGCCCCCATCTTCCAGCAACTCTGTGGTGATTTCCTGGGGATAGAAGTTACGTCCCTCGACTAACTTCAGCCCTAAGGAGTCGATAAAATGCTCATCACTCATATACATGCCGGTATTGGGCGTAGATTTAGCGCGCTCCTCAGGCCCTAGGGTAAAGTTACTCGACCAACCGCCGCCGCTCAGGGGAGCCATAGAGGTAGGTGCAACATCGATAACGCCAGGGATCGCACGAATGATCTCTAAATCTCGTTTATCCTGCGCTACTAAATCTGTCGATTTATCAAAATGATAAATGCTGAAATCAAAGACTTCACTTTCAACAATCCCCGACTCACGCGCCATTAAATTTAATCGTTCGGCGATAATAAAACTGGCATTAGCGACGATAGCCACAGACAAAATAATCTGTAATAACAGTAGCAAGGGGCCGCTTTTACTGCGTAATAAACTGCTGAGAATAGGTTTGATATGTAACATATTGCCCCCGATTATTGGCTCTTAAGATAAACACTTGGGTTAGTGGTACACACACGCCACGCAGGATAAATACCCGCCACAATCGCTGCAAAAATGGCAATAACAGGCGCAATGAGCCACATGCTGGCGTCGAGATGAGTAATCGAAGCCTCAAGTTGAAACTTCTTTGTGAGCAACGCAAGTGAGCCCCAAGCCCAAGCCAAGCCGAGTAAGCCACCGAATAGTCCCATCAAAGACACTTCCACCATATGTTGGGCAAAGATCTGCCCTTGGCTGGCGCCGATGGCGCGGCGCACGCCAATTTCGGGAGCTCGGCGTAAAAACTTAGACAGCAACAACCCTAACATATTGACTAAGCAAACAATGAGGAAGAGTGCACTGAGGCCCACCAGCACCTTGTTATCCTCTGGCACCACTTTATTAATGGCTAGCCATTGGTCAATATCGGACAATTGCACATCGGCCTTAGGTGAGCTAAAGCGACCTAATTTCTTTTGTTGTTCAATATATTGGCGAACCCACTGACGGTACTCAGCAACTTGTTCAGGCGTATCGAGTTGCACCCAAAATTGTGTCCAATGCTTTTCGGAGGTTAAACGCTGCGCGTAGTTGTTGATGCTCTCATAGTTCCAGCCATTGGTATTTCCCCAACTGCCATATTCCTCAATCGGCGCTAAGCTGTAGGGCACAAACAAGGTATCCACATTACCAAAGGCGCCGTTGTTAAGGTCATAATAGTTTGGACTCGGCGCCCAAGGCTTAAGCACGCCAACCACCTGATAGGGCTTAGCATTAAAATAAATCGTCTTGCCGACACTATTTTGGCCCGCAAACAGCGTATTATTCAGCTCATCGGTGAGAACCACTTCGTAGCGAGCATCCTGATCGACGCTGTCATCCCATGCCTGACCGTATTGAAACTCAAGTCCAAACAGTGGGAAAAAGTCGTTATTGGTCACCCTAACCCGAGATTGCAGTACAGGTAAAAAAGCCGGATCTTCGGTTTGCACCGCGCCGCCCGTGCGAAACATGGGGGTTTGCAGGCTCGGAATATCACTCTTAAGTAAGTTCATCCCGTCTTGATAGGTGATCTGTTGATCGAAGCGATCCCAGGCATCTGGACCTTGGCTCCACAGTTGCACCGCAAACAATTGGCTGGACTTCTCCCCCGCAGGGTTAGTGGACATCATTTTGTAAATGTTAAGAGTGGTAATCGTGATGCCTATGCCGATGGAAATCGCCATGATCATCAATGCCGACAACATGGGCGTTTTTTTAATGCTACGCCAAGCTAAATCTAAGTAATAGAAGAACATAACCGCTCCTAGCCTTGGGCGTTAGCAACCAGTTTATCGACACTGCCGTGGCTTGCACTGCGGGCCACACTGGGTTGATACATGGTAAAGTCGCAGACTTGTCCATCGACAATTTGAATATTGCGCTGGGCACGGCGAGCCAGTTCAGGATCGTGGGTCACCATGATGATGGTGGTGCCAGATTGGTTAATATTCTCTAATAATTCCATCACTTGGCGGGCCATTAAGCTGTCGAGGTTACCCGTAGGTTCGTCGGCGAGCAGAAAACGGGGTTCCCCCGCTAAAGCACGGGCAATCGCTACCCTTTGCTGTTGACCGCCGGATAATTGAGTCGGCAAATGCTTCATCCGCGCACCTAAGCCCACTTGCTCTAATGCTTGCTCCACACGGCGTTTACGCTCCTTGGCACTAAAACCACGGTAGCGCAGCGGTACTTCAATGTTTTCCGCGAGGTTAAGATCGGGGATCAAGTTAAAGCCTTGGAAGATAAAGCCAATCTTCTCATTGCGTACGGCGGCACTCTTGTTATCACTGAGATTGGAGACATTAATCCCATCTAAAAAATAATCCCCATGGGTGAAGCCTTCGAGCAAGCCAGCGATATTTAAGAAGGTGGTTTTGCCTGAACCCGAAGGGCCTGTGACCGCCACAAACTCGCCCTCGTTTACCTCAAGGTTGAAATCCCGCAGTGCGTGGGTTTCTACTAAGTCCGTTTTAAAAACTTTACTGATATTCTTCATTGATAACATTTTAATTTCCTTAATTAATTTTTATCTTTGCGCGTAAACGGCTAATAAAACGCGCGGGACTTCAATGTAACTTGAGCATGTAGAAGACAAAGCAGATAAAGCCACTTATCAGCCCAGAAAAGCACCCATAATGAACTCACTCAACTTACCGAACAGCCCATTTAGGCAAGAGAATATCAAGCTCACACTTTCCATCGAGACATCACCAATCTGGCGCATTTCGTCTAAGGGATTGGTCCATTCCAAAATATTTAAGCCAAGGAAAAACCAACTATTAGCCTCTCCAATCCCCAGCTCTACCGCCACAACTAACAGGGCCAAAGCGAATACGCCAAACAGCTTGGAGGACATCAACACACTGATATCAACATTTTTATGACTCATTATTGGCTCCTATTTACTTATCGCCGCAGTATTTTCAACCACGGCAATTTCCAATCCATCAATTTGATTAATAAGTTTTTTCAACCAAATAACATCAATGCATCTTAACCTGTTCGGCATGATTGAAGGGCTCAACACTCGAGATCACCCATTCGTCACCCGCGTTACCGCCTTCAATCACTTCCACCTGGCTCATACTGGTGCTACCCAGTTTAATCTGGCGGCGGGTAGCGATATCGCCTTCGACTTGATAAGCCTCCTCCCCGCCACCGCTGGTCATAAAGGCACCACGTTTGACCATCAACACATTTTCCCGATGTTCGAGTAGCACTCGGGCAGAGATGCGTTGGTTTTGGCGCAGCTTAAGGCTTTCGCTCTGGGCAAATTGCACTCTGGCGGTCACTTCACGGTTACGCACTTCGGGAGAAATCGAGGATAACTTGCCCATGAGTTTGACTTCGCCAAAGCTCAGCTCAACCTCCATGCCAAGTCCAAGTTCATCGGCGTAAGACTCTGGCACCGCAAGCTCGGCCTCATAGGCACTTAAATCGACCACAGTTAGAATCGGTTGATTGGCACTCAAACGCGTTTTTTGCTCTGTCAGCCAGTTGCCAATAATGCCGCCAACCGGCGCTTTAATATTTAAGGCTTCAACTTGGCGCTCTAATTCACCTACCGCTAACTGCTGGCGTTCAACTTCAAGCGCTTTATTCTTTACTTCAAAGGTCAAGGTATCCTTAGTTAATGCAGCGTCTTGCAACGCATGCTCAAATTTAAGCTTGGCTTTATGCAGATCATCTTTGCCCTTTTCATAGTCAATCTGCCCAATCAGCTGACTTTGAATAAGCTGCTCACCACGGCGACGTTCACGCTCGGCCGCCTCGAGATCGACCTTGGCCATATCTAAGGTTTGGTTGACTTGTAATTGGTTGCGTCTAGCGTCCAGCTTGGCACGCTCAAGAGCACCCTCCAAACCCGCTAATAAGGATTTCGCCTGTTCTAATTGATTGGTCAGTCTTGGACTATCTAGCTTGGCTACCACATCGCCTTTATTAACTGTATCGCCAGGATTGCTCAGTAGCGTCACTGTCCCTTCTTCAGTGCTGTAGAGGATCGGTGCATTGGCCGCGACGATTTTACCTGTAGTCGCGATATCCCGAGTCAGCGTACCTACATATAAAGTCGCAGTGGTTAACTCACTACGGCTAATGGATTTGCTCACATTATCGCTACTGAAACTGGCCCACACTAAGGCGCTCACTAATAAGGTGCAGCCGCCAATAATCAAGGGCACTTTGAGACGTTTAGCGTTTGATGGCGCAAGGAGAGTATCTTGGCCGCTGGTATCTTTAATCATGGCGTTTCTCGCTTCCCTGTCGGAGGGCTGGATATGCCCATCGCTACGGACACTATTAAAAATCGATATCCAGTAATAGCAACGCCTATGCCAATTCCATTAAAGAATTTATTTTCATTGTGTTAGATAAGATTTAAGATAAAAGTGTCCGCGGACACCACAGTTGAAAACTAAAAGTGTCCGCCTAAATTTAGCAAAAGTGTCCGCTTGATATGAGAAAAGGCTGCTTGTAGGTGTACGGTACTCAGCAAAGAACAAGCCAGCAGTCGCTCAACATGCGCTAACACTTTTATTCGCCAAATGACAGAGTTTCCCTTTACAGCTAAAACCTTGCCACATAAGATCCTGCCACCCTCGCAGCAGACATATCCAATAAGATGAATCGCCCTATGAAAACACTCACTATTACGCGTCCTGACGACTGGCATATTCACCTAAGAGATGGCGCCCAATTAACAGATACGGTTCGCGATATCAGCCGCTATATGGGCCGCGCTATCGTCATGCCTAACCTGGTTCCTCCCGCTATCGATACCGAAACCGCCTTGGCTTATTACGATCGCATCAAGGCGCAAGTGCCCGCAGGCTCGCAATTCGAACCCTTAATGGTGTTGTATCTCACCGACAAAACCAGCCCAGAGGAAATCCGTAAAGCTAAAGCCTCGGGCAAAATCGTTGCAGCTAAGCTCTATCCCGCAGGCGCGACCACCAACTCGGATTCTGGCGTCACCGATTTGAAGAACATCTACCCAGCCCTCGAAGCGATGCAAGAAGTGGGCATGTTGTTCCTAGTGCATGGTGAAGTGACTGATTCATCGATTGATATTTTCGACCGTGAGCGCGTGTTTATTGAGAATATCCTCAGCAAGATCGTGGCCGATTTCCCGAAGCTTAAAATCGTTCTCGAGCATATCACCACTAAGGATGCGGTCGATTTTGTGACTCAAGCGTCTGACAACGTGGCCGCCACAATCACCGCGCACCATTTACTTTATAACCGCAACCATATGTTGGCTGGCGGTATTCGTCCGCACTTCTATTGCCTGCCGATTTTAAAGCGCAATACCCATCAGCAAGCACTGTTAGCGGCTGCGGCGAGTGGCAATAAGAAGTTCTTCCTCGGTACTGACTCGGCGCCACACGCAAAAGACCGTAAAGAAGCCGCCTGTGGCTGCGCGGGTTCTTATACTGCCCATGCCGCCATAGAGCTTTACGCCGAAGCCTTTGAATCGGTTAATGCACTGGATAAATTAGAAGCCTTTGCCAGCTTCAATGGCCCAGATTTTTACAATCTGCCCCGCAACAGCGATACCATCACCCTAGTGAAAAAATCTTGGGATGTGCCCGTCAGTTACCCACTTGGCGACAACAACGTTGTGCCAATTCGCGCTGGCGAACAAATCGATTGGCAGGTTGAATAACAGGCCTTTTGATGCGATAAACGGTGAGCCTACCGTTTATCGAGCTCGAAACCGTTAAGAGTCGCCTTAGGGCGACTTTTTTATAACCAACACGTAAAACCATAACCTATTATCTTTTAAGAGAAAAAGTATGCATACACGGAAGTTACTAACGCTATTGTCCTCAAGCCTATTAATTACCACTACACTGCCACTCAGCACGTTTGCCGCCGATGAACTCACAGGCGTTTGGCAGGGACAACTGGGTAAAAGCAAGATAAGAGTCTGCTTTAACCAATATGGCACCGGCAGTTATTACTATCAAAAATACCTCACCCAAATTCGACTCGAACAGCAAGACGGCATCTGGAAAGAAGAGAACAACACCGGAAACTGGCAGTTTGATACCGTAACACCACAAACACTGAGTGGCCAGTGGTTTAAAGACAGCGCCAGCAAGTCACTGCCAATACAACTTGAGCGGCAAATAAGCCCAGATAACAATGATGATTGCAGCGCCGATGCCTACAATCTGCCGCTTGAAACTAAGCCTTCGGTGAGCCGTGGAAAATGGCAACGCTTTCAGACTATTGAATACCGTCCGCTGACCTTTGGCACTGATGTTGGTATCGAATTTAACGGCCCACAAAAAGGCATTTCGGCAATTAATCACTGGCTTGAGAGAAAGCTCACCGATGATGCGCAGCTGGCACAAACCTTTGAGACTCGCCGCAGAATGTTGGCTCAAATGGGCAGCTTTGTGACTGACGAAACCTTTGCAGAACCCATTTTCCTTAATCAGCATTGGCTTAGTGTGCGCTTGTATCGCTGGGCAGCGGGTTATGGTGCCAATGGGATCAGCCAAGAGTTTGTTAGCTTCTCGCTTGCAGATGGAAAACCTTTCCATCCTTGGCAATGGTTTATCGAGAATGAACAGCCTCAAGCCATGCCGGAGAGTATGAGTTATCCGTTACCACAAGCACTTAAGCAAAAGCTGTTTGCCGATATTCCGCCAAACGCAGAATGCCCCACCTCCGACGGCTCTGGCTATTATCAACTGACTCTTGAGGCAACTGGAATGAAGTTTTGGGAAATGCCCCGTGGTGACGGCTGCGAGCAGGAGTTTACCTTAACCCCTCAAGAAGCCATGCCCTTTGCCACTCAATGGGGTAAAACACAACTTAAACTATTGGAATAAATTACGTATTACAAAACTACGGTATTGGGAAAGTAGGCTGTAATGGTGATAAATATGATGACACCAAACGCGCTTTCCCATCCAACACAGCAACGCATTTCAAACTTACCCGTTTCAGTAAGGGATCATCCTTGAGCAATTTAACCGTAAACAGCGTGACACCCGAAGCCTTAGTGCAAGCCCAGTTAGTTGCCTATAACCAACACGACCTTGCAAGCTTTGTGGCACTCTTTAGCGACAACGTTTGTATTTACCGTCCACCCGCCACAGAGCCCGTTATTCGGGGTAAAGCCGCATTTCGCGATTTCTATCAAAATGAACGCTTTAACTTGCCGCATTTACATGCCGAAATCCTCAATCGTATGGTTGTTGGCAATAAGGTCGTGGATCACGAACGGATCAGCGGCATACACGACGAACCTTTTGAAGTGATGGTGGTATTTGAGGTAATCGATGGGCTAATCCAAAATATGTGGAGTTTTGCGACTAACTGATGGGTTATCGGGCTTTATTTGATGCAAGATTGAACCGCTATATTCACTCCGCATCTTCCGAGTAAAGCATTGCCTGAACAGCATCGTATCTCAATACGTCAACATGCCCGAGTAGAAAATGGCTAAAGACCCACTACACTTAACCATCTAAATTCGCCATAAACAAGGCACACTTCCATAGCAACGAGGGAACACATGAACGCTAAAATCATCTTCACAGCCAGTATTGCACTATTACTATCCGCAAATTGCCACGCCATTAACGATGAGTATCGCAAGTTACTTGAACGTTCAGGCTGTACCCAAGTGTCTGAAATGCAAGGGTGCGATATCCACAAAACCAAAGAAGAAAATGCCAAAGCAATGGCTTCCCCCAAAGCCGCTGCTGACGCCATCATTCCCAATGCCCAACAATGGATAGCAACAGCCAGCTCAGGAGCAACGGTTGCAAATATTCAAATCGATGATAAACATCAGGTTTGGGTTAACGGTAAACACGTAAAATCCAGTCAAAGTGGTGGAGCCATCAAATTCAAAGACGGTATGGTGGAATTCACCATTTATCCCGATGCCAGCTCGAATAAAGAGAGTATGTGGATTGATAACGATGCAGGATCAAAAGGCCCGATTACGGCCAAGTAACGCCTAGTAACAACCTACACTTGCCATCCCGCAAAAATAGGGGCTTACGCTTACAACAGATAAAGTTCGCTAGCATACGCGATGAGCCCTTTAATACCATGGTCGTTTTGAAAGTATCGAATGGGCTCATTCAAGCGAGACAACCTTTACAGCCAACAGAAGACATTTCATATCCCTGAACCTCAAAACGCCCTTTACAGCATGAATCAATCACGGGCTTCTACATTGGTCTATGATGCTTACACAGGCCCGTTAACCCTATTAGGATTAACTTTACTAGAATGGTTAACCTACCAATGTTTATCAGAAAAGTGTTACACCTATCCCAGATTTACTTTCGACAACTCATTTTAACGTGAAATCAACGGATTCTGTGAGATGGATGACTGTCCCTTGGCCGCAAAATGCCTTAGGGTTAGTAGCAATTGCCAAAAGGGTAAAGCCAAGCGCCCTTTTTCTTTAACCATTTTGCCTAACAACAGGAATTGCTGATGTCTGATAACCAAAATGCCTTTTACGCCCGCGCCACTGAGTTGATTAAGCTCGCTAACCAGCAAAACCAAAACACTGAAATCCAAACCGGTGAAGTCAGTGCTTCATTTATGTGGGCCCTCGCCCGCTACAACGCTTGGTTTGGCTCCACCAGCTTTGAAAACAAAGAGCAAATGCAGGCCAAAAAACAAGAAATGATGGACTACTACATGGAGCGTTATAAAGAAATGCTCGACGCCAATCTCGAGGACTATATCGAAAACTTCGACCACTACCGCGCAACGCAAAAGTAATCGTTTACGCAACGCCCGATAGCCTAAGGTTATCAGGGCGTCTAATTTTTAGCTTAAGTGGTGATAACTCTCATTCCTCAACACTTAGCTACATCGTTATCCAATATTGATTAATTCTCGTCACGACAAGCCAGTATTTGCGACCGAATGTCTGCCTTAAGCACTAACATCTTGCGTCAGTTGAATACTTAACAGAAACATTAACATAGACTCTATTTAGCTACTCATGTTGGTTTTAATCCATAAATAAGCAACATAAATAACCACCGAAGTATATCCAGCCGATATCACTAGATTACATTTCCAAAGAGTTAACCAGAAAGATCCTCTGAAATAAGTACGCTTTCTGACCTCATGATTAAACAATGCAATTGAAGAAAATATCAACATCAGTGCGGAGCATCCCAGCATAGGTAACAACAGAAACATAATACCCAAACCTGCCGCTCCTAAAGATGCGTTAGATGTTTCATTACCAATGGGGGCGAGCATCATAAAGCCCAAAGCTATCCCTGCTATTGTAAGTATCAATCCCAAAAGTTGGAGTGTTCTCATCATCGTCCTTAAGATTAAATCCGCACATACTAGGGCGTATTGACGTTTCGAGATTAGAAGGACTATGTATGCAAAGAACGCCAACAACATCCTATCTACGCTCTCTTTAACAATCCCTAATTTATATCGTCGTCTCTACGATTGTTAAATCTACAAAATGGCGCTTGTAACAGTGTGTAAGCGGAGCAACTAAACCCAATCTCATGTTAAACATGAATTATTAGTGGGTTCTTGTGAGCAAATGCAACGGCATATCATCATCTAAATAGGCCTCATCTGCCAGATAGAGCTTATTAGTACGGATCATCTTCTGGATCATCTCAACATAGGCGTAGCCGCGCTCTGAATATCGATCCAAGGTACCAGCAAGCGCAACACCCGTAATTGTTTGATTGGCTTGCCTTGATTCGGCACGAAGCTGACGCATTTTGTGGTAAGCACTATGGGTATTTAAATTCAATAAGTATCCTTCAACGGAGGCTAAGGGTGTCTCAAATCGCGCCAGCCCATACTGCCCCATCCCCTGGCGCTTTTGCTTTGGCTCCATACCATTACCATTAAAATCCCACTGACCAAACAAGGCATTCCCCTCAAGAGTAAAGCGCGATGTCCCCCAACCACTTTCCTTTGCCGCCTGGGCCAATACTAGAGATGGAGGCAAAATATCTACCCGTTCAAGCAGGGCTTGCCTGTGGGACGGTGATAACGACGGTATTGGATTACTGATAACTTTGTACTTAACCGCTAAAGCGACCAAGCCAGTGTCGTTGAGGGGCGCAGAGATTACCTGTTGCCGTTCTTGTAACACTTTTTCATTCGCTAATAATACTAAGGGGGTCATCAATCTAAAAAACACCATCTTCTTTTGCTTCACAGGCAATTGCTCTGATACCGACCGCCATCCTTTACCTACGGCATCAAAGGTTAATCTCGGAACCGATTTATTCCCCTCATGGAAATTTTCAGCAGTGTAATTAAGGGATTCAAAAAATAGCATCAAATCATCAATGGAGTGAATACTTACAGTGATAGGTTGAAGTTCTGCCTGCTGCACGGACCGTTGCTCACGCTCTGGTTGAAATATAATGCCGCCAATACGATGTTCACCTTGAGTATCTTGATTATTCACTTGGGTATAGGAAGGCTGAATTAAGGCTGATAATCCCATAATAGGTGGTTTTGTTGACTGACAATTTGCAAGCGGATAGCAAGTCTTTTCAGTTGTAAACGCCGTAGACAAGAGCTGATTAAACACCAATTTGTTGTCGGTCATTTCTGCTGCGGCGAATAGAGGTGAAGGCATAGACATTAGGAATAGCATAAGCATTGCTAAGGGCAGTTTACAGTTTATCAACATGGAATCTCTCTGGAGAAAAACAATCGCAGTCCAACTAGCCAAAACACAGGGCGGGAAAGATAACAATAAAATCCTGACAATTTGCTTAATAGCTAGGCAACTAGGTTTGTAATACTGACTTGACTGCGGAAATATCGCATGTGTCAAGCAGTTGAGGCGGCTTTTGATAAAATGACCCGCAGGCATGCCATGTTCACTCAGTGAACTCCATCATAAAAATGGGAACATGTAGAGATGCAAACGCTATAGACCATCGGCTTCACTACATAAGTCATCTTAGCGATCAGAAGACTGGTTGAAATGATTAAGAACCAAGACTGAATAAAACAAAGTATTTCGGCATGCACATATAAAAATACTTTGCACTGAAGGATCCCCTCATAAATCAGCCATAGCATAGCCATATTTGAGCAACTGATTGGCGAATAATACCCAGGCCGCCAGCAATTCTTTCTCCGTGATTTGATAATCAGGCCGCCTGAGTACCTCCAA
>NZ_LGYY01000061.1:0-54213 GCF_001308045.1 Shewanella sp. Sh95 | reverse complement strand
TTGGAGGTACTCAGGCGGCCTGATTATCAAATCACGGAGAAAGAATTGCTGGCGGCCTGGGTATTATTCGCCAATCAGTTGCTCAAATATGGCTATGCTATGGCTGATTTATGAGGGGATCCTTCAGAGCAAAAGCTCATTGATCAACAAGATAGATACGAAGTTGAAATCGAAGAGCTAAAAAATATGGCCCGCGAAAATGAAGCCATGCAACAACAGTCCCGCCAAAATACCGATCTTTATAGTGAAGTTATTGCCTGCCAAAACCAAGGTGGCGAGATGTTAAATGCGGTGAGAGAAGGACTCGCGAGCAGCGCCGAGTTACTCACTGAAGAAAAAGAATCATTATCTGAATTAGATAAGATTTTTGATCAAACGCGGGTAGCCATTGTTAATTTAGGCAATCGAGCGACCTATATTAATGAGCAAGCCACCAGTAGCATGCAAGCGGTGACGGAGCTCAACAGTACCACCTCATCTATTAACCAATTTGTTGCCGCCATTCAAGGTATCTCAGAGCAAACCAACCTACTTGCTCTCAACGCTGCAATTGAAGCCGCTCGGGCGGGTGAAGCGGGTCGTGGCTTTGCTGTTGTTGCCGATGAAGTCAGGCAATTAGCCAGTAAAGCACATGAGGCCAGTAGCCAAATCGAGAAACTGGTTAAACAGATTGTAACGCAAGCCTCTAATATTAAAGAGATTGTTTATAATAATCAAAACAGTGCCCTCGATGTCGCCTCCTCTTCCACCCAAATCGGCCAAGTGGTTGAAGATGTACTGCAACGCTCTAATAATATGCAGCAGGTGATTCATAATGCTGCGACCGCATCATTTTTAAATACCACTAAACTCGACCACGCTGTTTGGAAGAGTAATGTGTACCAACTCATTGAAAAAAATCAGCACAATCATGGCGTAAATTCCCATACTGAGTGCCGCTTAGGCCAATGGTATTTCAAAGGCTTTGGCGCTGAAAATTATCAGCATTTAAGCAACTTTAAGGCGTTGGATGCTCCCCATAAAGCGGTGCACGATGCAGGTAAAGCAGCACTCGCGGCAAGGCAACAAGGTAATTTACCCGAAATGGTCAGACAATTACGTTTAATGGAAGACTCAAGCATGCGAGTCGTTAATTGCCTCGATAATCTACTACGAGATGTTTATCGCTAGTAACAGCAATATATACCCATGAATAGCGCGCTTTTTAAGTGACCTATTCATGGGGCATCAATTAGCAACCTCACTCATCTAAAGCTCACTAAAACAGATATAGCGCATCGGCAGCCTCCTTTGCACAACAAGGAGGCAATTCTATCTTGCCTCAATGACCAATATGATTTATCAATAATTTTCTAACCCAAGAGTACAGATCACAAAATAACCCTAAAGTGGCTTGCGAGCTTAAGAGTTGTCATCTTTAATTCAATATGAGCACGCCGTGAGACTCGCATATAACATTCTAATTCCTAGGGTTATTAATGACATTTTTTACCCATTTAGTGCGCGTTATGCTTCTCTGCGTTATCCCGCACACAGCTCAGGCCACACTCAATATTTATACAGAAGAATGGGCTCCGATTAGCTTTTCGGTTGATGGCCAACCCGATGGATTAGCTGTACAAGTCGTGCAAGAAATCCAAAAACGTATCGATAACCAAGATCCTATCAAGATTGTGCCCTGGGCTCGCGGCTGGAAAATTATCACCGAACAACCCAACACGGTGTTATTCACAATGACACGTACCGCAGAGCGTGAGCGTATGTTTAGTTTGATAGGCCCTGTCGCGGTTGGCACAACAAACTTTTATGCTCTAAAAAGTAGCAAGCTTAACATTGACTCAATTGAAGGTGCTAAGCAGGCAAAAGCAATTGGGGTGTATCGTTCCTCTGTCGAAGAACAATTATTAATGGATCATGGGTTTACAAATCTCGCCCCCTCATCGACACCACTACTAAGCGCAAAGCAGTTAATGAAGCAGCGAATCGATCTATGGTGCAACGCTAATCTCACGGCGCCAAGTATTCTTGCAGAAGCCGGAGCCAGTATTGATGATGTAAAATCCCTCTACACCATCAGCGCGAATCATCTGTACATTGCATTTTCTCAAGGCACACCAACGGAGGAAGTTGATAAATGGAAAGAAGCACTAGTCAGCATCAAGGCCGATGGCACCTTTGCACAAATTTATCACCGCTGGCTGCCCAATGATGCGCCGCCAATGGAAACCGAGCGTATCGGTTTATAAACCTTTTACCCCTTAAAAACAAAGGCCGGATAACAACGTTATCCGGCCTTTTGATTTCAGAAGCTTATGGCTTATTTAGCCAATACGCGCTGATGCAGCTCTTGCACTGACGTCACGTTAGTGCGATCGTCCGCAGCGTGTGCCATGCAAGTGGCAAATGCCGCGTTCATGGTCGTGGTGTAGTTCACTTTGTAACGCAGTGCACCGCGACGTAATTGACGCGAGTCTTCAATCGCTTGACGGCCTTCGGTGGTGTTCACAATGTAGGTGTACTCACCGTTCTTGATGCGGTCAAGAATGTGTGGACGGCCTTCGTGTACCTTGTTCACTAAGCGTGGGTTGATACCCGCTTCACCTAGGATAACCGCTGTACCGTGGGTGGCATCGATTTGATAACCCAGCTCAATCAACTTAGCGGCTAAGTCGGCAACACGTTTCTTATCGCTGTTACGCACAGACAAGAGTGCACGACCAGACTTAGGCACTTCAGAAGTCGCACCTAACTGCGCCTTAGCATAGGCTTCGGCGAAGGTATCGCCCACGCCCATTACCTCACCCGTTGAGCGCATTTCTGGGCCTAACAGTGGGTCAACGCCAGGGAACTTGTTAAATGGCAGTACCACTTCTTTCACAGAGTAGAAAGGTGGAATAACTTCTTCAGTGAAGTTTTGCGCTTTTAAGCTTTGACCTGCCATCACACGGGCGGCAATCTTCGCTAACGGCACACCAGTGGCTTTCGACACAAATGGCACGGTACGCGCTGCACGTGGGTTAACTTCAATCATGTAGATTTCGTTATTCTTCACGGCAAACTGCACGTTCATCAGACCGACAACACCCAGCTCCATCGCCAACTTGCCGACTTGTACGCGCATGCGATCTTGGATTTCTTGGCTTAGGGTGTAAGGAGGCAGAGAACAACCTGAGTCACCTGAGTGAACACCCGCCTGCTCGATATGCTCCATAATCGCGCCGATAACCACAGTTTCACCGTCACAGACTGCGTCGATATCCACTTCGATAGCATCATCTAGGAAGTGGTCTAACAGTACTGGTGATGCGTTAGATACGCTTACCGCTTCGTTGAAGTAGCGCAGTAAATCCTGTTGGTCGTAAACGATTTCCATCGCGCGGCCGCCCAGTACATAGGATGGACGAACAACCAGTGGATAACCGATACGCTCAGCGGCAATTACCGCACCTTCAACCGTAGTGACGGTATCGTTTTCAGGCTGCTTCATTTCCAGGCGTTGAATCGCTTGCTGGAAACGCTCACGGTCTTCTGCACGGTCAATCGCATCTGGGCTAGTACCAATAATCGGCACACCCGCCGCCTCAAGGGCGCGAGCCAGTTTCAGCGGAGTTTGACCACCGTACTGCACGATAACGCCCTTTGGCTTCTCGATACGGACGATTTCTAACACATCTTCTAGGGTAACAGGCTCGAAGTACAGACGATCTGAGGTGTCGTAGTCAGTAGAAACGGTTTCAGGGTTACAGTTCACCATGATGGTTTCATAACCGTCTTCACGCAGGGCTAATGCCGCGTGCACACAGCAGTAATCGAATTCGATACCTTGACCGATACGGTTTGGACCACCACCTAACACCATGATTTTGTCACGGTCAGATGGGTTCGCTTCACACTCTTCCTCGTAGGTTGAGTACATGTAAGCGGTGTCAGTCGCAAATTCAGCCGCGCAGGTATCTACGCGCTTGTAAACTGGGTGGATGTCGAAACGGTCACGCAATTTACGGACTTCAGTCTCGTTTACGCCAAGGACCGCCGCCAGACGCGCATCGGCAAAACCTTTACGCTTAAGCTTACGCAGCAGTTCTTCGTTAAGACCGGCTAAACCGCCTTCGGCCACTTGGCCTTCCAGCTTAATCAGCTCTTCAATCTGGACTAAGAACCATGGGTCAATATTGGTTAAACGGAAGATTTCATCCAGGGTTAAACCCGCACGCATCGCATCGGCGATGTACCAAATACGGTCACAGCCAGGCTCTTTTAGCTCGAGGCGGATACGGGCTAACGCATCAGGCTTAGACATGTCAGTAATCGGGTCTAAACCGTGACGGCTTACTTCTAAACCGCGCAGGGCTTTTTGTAGTGACTCTTGGAAAGTACGGCCAATCGCCATCACTTCACCCACAGACTTCATCTGCGTGGTTAAGCGGTCGTTAGAACCAGCGAACTTTTCAAAGTTAAAGCGAGGTACTTTAGTCACAACATAGTCAATTGCAGGCTCGAACGACGCTGGCGTACGGCCGCCAGTAATGTCGTTCATCAGCTCATCGAGGGTGAACCCCACCGCTAACTTGGCCGCAATTTTTGCAATCGGGAAGCCAGTTGCTTTTGATGCCAATGCCGATGAACGCGATACCCGTGGGTTCATCTCGATGATCACCATACGGCCATCTTTCGGGTTGATACCAAACTGTACGTTCGAACCGCCCGTTTCAACCCCAATCTCACGCAGTACGGCCATAGAGGCATTACGCATGATTTGGTATTCTTTGTCAGTCAGAGTTTGCGCGGGTGCAACGGTAATAGAGTCGCCAGTATGCACACCCATTGGGTCGAAGTTTTCGATAGAGCACACGATGATACAGTTGTCGTTACGGTCACGAACCACTTCCATCTCGTATTCTTTCCAACCGATTAAGCTCTCGTCAATGAGCAGCTCTTTGGTTGGCGATAAATCTAAACCTTGAGAACAGATTTCTTCGAACTCTTCCTTGTTATAGGCGATACCACCGCCCGAGCCACCCATAGTGAATGATGGACGGATAATACAAGGGAAACCCACTTGCTCAAGAACGCCATAGGCTTCTTCCATGCTGTGGGCGATGCCCGCGCGTGGACACTCTAAACCAATGCTCTTCATGGCTTTGTCGAAGCGGCTACGGTCTTCGGCTTTATCAATCGCGTCGGCAGTCGCGCCGATCATTTCAACGTTAAATTCAGCCAGCACGCCTTTAGCCTCAAGCTCAAGCGCGCAGTTTAGAGCGGTTTGACCGCCCATGGTAGGCAGAATCGCATCAGGACGTTCTTTAGCGATAATGTTGCGTACCACTTCCCATTGGATTGGCTCGATGTAAGTGGCATCGGCCATTTCAGGGTCGGTCATAATGGTGGCAGGGTTAGAGTTCACCAGAATGACGCGGTAACCTTCTTCACGCAGGGCTTTACAGGCTTGAGCGCCTGAATAGTCGAACTCACACGCCTGACCAATGACAATCGGGCCTGCACCTAGGATAAGAATACTCTTTATATCTGTACGTTTTGGCATTGCTTCTCTCTTCTCCTAGCTTGCGTATTACTTAGCGTTCTGACGGTATTGTTCAATAAGCTCGATAAAGTGATCGAACAGTGGGGCCGCATCGTTCGGACCAGGGCTCGCTTCAGGGTGACCTTGGAAGCTGAACGCAGGTTTGTCCGTCAGATGGATACCTTGCAGTGAACCATCGAACAGTGACTTGTGAGTCACTTTGATATTGGCAGGTAATGTGGCTTCATCGGCAGCAAAACCGTGGTTTTGGCTGGTGATCATCACGTTACCTTTTTCGATATTGCTCACTGGGTGGTTAGCACCGTGGTGACCAAACTTCATCTTTAAGGTTTTCGCGCCTGATGCCAATGCCAGTAATTGGTGGCCTAAACAGATACCGAAAATCGGCGTATCGGTTTTCAGGATTTGTTGAATCGCTTCAATCGCGTAGTCGCATGGCTCTGGGTCACCAGGGCCGTTAGAGAGGAACACACCGTCTGGGTTCATCGCTAACACGTCAGCTGCGGGTGTTTTTGCTGGAACAACGGTGACGTCACAGCCACGGTCAACCAACATGCGCAGAATGTTTTGCTTAACGCCGTAGTCGTAGGCAACGACTTTGTACTTCAGCGCTTCGGCTGGAGTATCTTCAGGTAAGCCGCCCACTAAACGCCAGCTACCTTTACGCCATGGGTAAGCTTTCTCAGTCGTCACTTCTTTCGCTAAATCCATGCCCTTTAAACCTGGGAAGGCTTTAGCCGCAGCCAGTGCTTTCGCTTCATCTAAGTCAGCACCCGCCATGATGCAACCCGCTTGGGCACCTTTTTCACGGAGGATTCGAGTTAATTTACGAGTATCGATATCTGCGATGCCAACAACATTGTTCGCTTTGAGATAATCACTGAGGGTTTGCTGATTGCGGAAACTACTTGCTACGAGTGGAAGATCGCGAATGATTAAACCACAAGCATGAACCCCATTGGATTCGACGTCTTCATTATTGGTACCAGTGTTACCAATGTGGGGGTAGGTTAAAGTTACTATTTGGCGTGAATAAGAGGGATCAGTTAAAATTTCTTGGTATCCTGTCATGGAAGTGTTAAAAACAACTTCACCAACAGAGAGACCATCGGCACCAATTGCTGTGCCAGTGAATACGGTTCCATCTTCGAGTACGAGTAAGGCAGACTTTGTCAACGCGACCTCCATAAAGAGCCAAGCCACTGAAATATAATGTTTTTATGCTATGTTAAGATACCAATTTCCGCTTATTCACGAAATTTTGACAAATTCCAGCGAGTTTACAGGATAAATCCAAACTCGTCTACACCCTGGTATCTGAGTGCAAAAAAAAACGCCAACATGGCGTTTTTTCTGTTAATTCAAACCTAATACCTGCTGCATGTCATACAGACCCGGTTTTTGCTCCACTAACCAATGGGCGGCACGCATAGCGCCATTAGCAAAGGTCATACGACTAGAGGCTTTATGGGTGATCTCTAAACGCTCACCGATATCGGCAAACATGGCGGTATGCTCACCGACTAAGTCGCCCGCGCGCACAGTCGCAAAACCAATCGTTTCACGGTCACGCTCGCCTGTGATCCCTTCGCGGCCATAGACGGCGCATTTTTCAAGATCACGACCTAAGGTCTTGGCAATCACTTCACCCATTTTTAGCGCAGTGCCAGATGGCGCGTCTTTCTTATATCTGTGGTGACCTTCGATAATCTCGATATCGGTGTAATCGCCCATGACCTCTGCGGCCAACTCGAGCAATTTCCACATCAGATTGACACCCACGGACATGTTCGGCGCCATCACTACCGGCGTTTGCTCGGCAAAGGCATTGATCTGTTCTTTTTGAGCATGATTGAAACCGGTTGTGCCGATCACCATGGCTTTCTTATGGCGCACACACCAGTCTAAATGGACAATACTGGCCTCTGGCGCAGTAAAATCAATCAGCACATCAAAGTCATCGGTCGCATAGTCGAGCGAATCCATCACTAGGACATTTAACTTGCCCACACCGGCAAGCTCGCCCGCATCCACGCCAACTAAGCTTGAACCGGGACGCTCGATGGCGGCACCTAAGCGAATGTGCTCTTGATGATAAGCCGATTCAATAAGAGTCCGTCCCATGCGTCCACCCGCACCGACAATTGCAACTCTCACTTGTCCACCCATTTCAATCTCCTCAAACCTGTTCATCACTTCCATACAAAAACGCCTAAGACTGGCTTAGGCGTTTCGATCACATTAGACGATGTCTAATAACTCGACTTCAAACACTAAGGTTGAGTATGGAGGAATAGAAGCACCCGCACCACGCTCACCGTAAGCTAAGTGATGTGGAACGAATAATTTTAACTTAGTACCTACTGGCATCAATTGCAGGGCTTCAGTCCAGCCAGCGATAACGCCAGATACTGGGAATTCAGCTGGTTGACCACGAACAACAGAGCTGTCGAACACATCACCATTGATGAAAGAACCATGGTAATGAGTACGCACTGTGTCTTCGTAGGTTGGTTTTGCACCGCTACCTTGAACTAATACTTCGTATTGCAGACCAGAGTCAGTCACGATCACGCCAGCACGCTTAGCGTTCTCAGCTAAAAAGGCTTCGCCTTCAGCAGAAGCGGCAGCAGCAGCTTGCTCTTGAGCCGCTTGAATACGACGGCTGATCTCAGTGAATGCAACTTGCATATCTTGCATAGATACAGCGCTTTCAACGCCAGCAAATGCATCGGCTAAACCTGCTTGAACGGCAGCAATATCCACACCTTCAAAAGAATTAGCAGCCAGTTGCTCGCCCATTTGACGACCTACACCATAGCTTGCTTGCTGTTCAACAGTACTGAATTTATCAGACATAATTAACGACTCTCAATGTTCAATGGAATTTTGCGCGCCAGTTTACCATAGTTCCACGCCCTATGCTGATAAACTGACTGCTTATTTAACTTTGGCGGCGATTTTACGTAACCAATGCGTATTTATCCAGCAATTGCGCCTAATTGCGGCAAGATAAGGCCTGCCTCTAAACGAGCGCCACGCACTGAATGGCTATTTAGGCAACACGCATTGGTTTTTGATATTCGCCTTTGCGCTCTGATACAAAGGCTGCATTTGCCCCTGTAATTGCTCGAGTTGGGCGATGCGGTTGCTGTTTGATGGGTGCGTCGATAACAGCTCTGGCCCTTGGCTACCGCCCGCTTTCGACATGTTGTGCCAAAGTACCACGCTCTGCGCTGGGTCGAACCCTGCCCGCGCCATCAACTCCAGCCCCATCACATCCGCCTCACTCTCCTGAGCGCGACCAAAGGGTAAAATCACCCCAACCTGCGCACCTAGTCCTAAGGCCGACATATATAAGTCACGGTTTGAGACGCCGCTCGCGCCAAGGGCGGCATCGGCGATTTGCATCCCCATGCCCGTCATCTGCGCCCGAGAGACCTGCTCATTACCGTGCTGCGCTAATACGTGGGCCACTTCATGGCCTAAGACGGTCGCGAGTTGATCTGGAGTGGTCGCGACTTTTAATAATCCGGTATACACGCCAATGTGTCCACCAGGCAATGCAAAGGCGTTCACTTGCTCGGAGTTGAATAACACGACATCCCACTTCTGGCTTTGATCGGGCAGCGCTGCAGTGACGCGATTCGCCACGCAATTTACGTACTGGGTGAGCTTTTTATCACTGCTGATCTTTTGCTGCTTTTTCATTTCTTCAAAAGATGCATCCCCCATTTGCTGCATCTGCGATGCCGAATACAGCAAGGTTTGACCACGCCCCGTGGGCGATTTAGTGGTCGCGCAGCCCGATAATCCTAACGTGAGTCCAACCGCCACTAAGGCGAGTGTTATTGATTTCATAGGGAACTCCTTAATCCGAACGAGGCTGAAGCTAGCAGACTCAACTAATCATGATTAAGATTTTACTGAGATAGCAAGCAGAAGCCAAACGAGATTCAGAATCTTGTCTGGTAGCAAGAGTGAGCCTAGCGCCAGTTAACGTGCAATATAGTCTTCCCTTAACATGGCATAGAGATACTCATCGCCCCATGCGCCCTTAAAGAAGATGTTTTTCACATAATGGGCTTCGCGCCGAAAGCCCAGTTTTTCGAGTAATCTACAGCAGGCAAGATTGTCTACATCGGTTATCGCAATGACACGATGCTTATCTAATTCCACAAAGAGATAACCCAGCAATGCGCTGACGGCCTCAAACGCAACCTGCTGGCCTTGATACTCAGGCGCAATCGTAAAGCCGATTTCCATTTGCTGCTCATCGATAAAATGCAGCGCCACATCGCCCACTAAGATGGCAGGCGTCGCTGCCGATGCCTCAGAGACAATCGCCAATTGAAACCATGTGTCCGCCGCGCCAAATTGTGCATAATCCATGTTCTCGAATAGCGCGACGGCATCGCTATAGGAGTAATCCGTCCAGCTTTGATATTTGGCAACCTTAGGCTCGGCTCGATAGGCGGTAAAAGCTTCGAGATCCGCTCGCTGAAATGGCCGAAGCGTAAAACGTTGGGTGGTTAAACCGTGATTTACCATGTGGTGAAGTGCGTTACCTATCGCCAATGTCGACGCCATGCCTGCTCCTTTCATGTGAATAAACCGCTAATTTCAGTAAGCCCTTAAACTCGCTATATAGTTCGCCCAGCTGAAACAGGTAAACAGCAGCCAATAAGTGCTAGCAGTTTATGGATAGCAGCGCAGCCTCACTCTCAACGCTTACCTTTAAAGGCTTTGATACTTTGCTTATTAAGACTGCGACGATTCGCCTGCTTATCCCGAGGTGGGCGCTTAGGCGCCACTTTATTATCAATACCGTCCTCTCTAGTTCTTTCGCTCGGCTTATCGGTCACAGGAAAGTCCGCCAATGATGCTAACGGTAACTCACGCGCCGTCAAGTTGCGGATCGCGGTCAAGCTTGGCATTTCACCATGACACACCAAAGAGATGGCAAGCCCATTAGCGCCTGCCCTTGCGGTGCGGCCAATGCGGTGTACATATACAGGAGCACTCATGGGTAAATCTAAGTTGATCACCACAGGCAAGGCATCGACATGAATACCACGGGCCATTAAATCCGTCGCCACCACCACTTGAATGCGATTGGCTTTAAAGTCGGCCAAGGTTTGGCTGCGCACGGTTTGATCTTTTTCGCCGTGCAGTGCAGCAGCATTTATCCCTGCCTTAACTAGTCGTTTCGCTATTGCATCCGCATCATCGCGGGCACTGATAAACACTAGCACTTGCGGCCATTGATATTGTTTGAGTAACGCAATCAATGCCTGCGCCTTACTGCCCTTATTGACTAAATACAGTTGCTCTTCGATGTCGGCGGCGACAGCATTGCGTGTACTGGCCTCAACCCGAAGGGGATTATGGGTCAGCAATTTACCAGCTAAGGCATCCAACGCCTCTGGCAAGGTGGCAGAAAACAGTAAGGTTTGCTTGCGCTTAGGCATCATTGCCATCAGCTTTTGCACATCAGGCCAAAATCCCATTTCCAACAAACGGTCAGCTTCGTCTAGCACTAAGCATTTTATCGAGTCGAGACTGATATGGGACTGCGTGCATAAATCCAATAAGCGCCCAGGGGTTGCCACGACAAGCTGCGGTTTAGCGGCAAGTTCGGCTAATTGTTCTTCCTGCGCGATGCCGCCACAAAGGAGCTGAATATTCAAAGAAGACAATAACTTACTCGCCAGCGCGTGCAGCGCTATCGCTACCTGCTGCGCCAATTCCCGTGTCGGCACCAGCACCAAGGCCTGCGTATTGCTGGCCGAGGATAACACTGACTCAGCCCGCGCGAACCCCACTTGCTGCTGTAGTTGTTGGTAGATAGCTTGTAGCAAGGGCAATCCAAAAGCCAAGGTTTTACCGCTACCGGTTTGCGACAGCGCTAACACATCTCGCCCCGCAAGAATTGCCGGAATCGCTAATTGCTGTACCCGTGTCGGATGCTTGACCGCAACAGGCAATACCGAACATAACGCCGCATTGACGCCAAGCTCGGCAAAGGTTAACGACTCTGTGGAAGGAGAAGGCTTAGGAATGGTCATCGCAACACCAATAAAAACATGGGAGCGAAAGTTTACGCAGAGTTGGCTGCTAATACCAATGTTGTTTCGGCTTTGACTAAAGCCTTGGGGTAGTTGTTTCGTCATATCCAGTGACGTATCGGATTACCAACTATCGACAAGCAATCATTGAGTTAAAGGTTTTTAAATCAAAGTCGTGGGTCTTCAACCCACACCCGACCAAGAGGGGATCAACAGCAATTCCCTCTTGGATCTCCCTTGCCGCCCTAGCGAAGTTACATGCATTAGAGACTGGCTTCGTGCTTATTCGAAAATCGCTAACGCTTCCGATGGTACATCCTGTACCCCGAAAGCTAACTCGGCATCCATGCCTCGCTCACGCGATTTCCTTCAACGCCCTTCAGCAACTTCGCAGGGGAAGGTGAACTCCTTCCCATTTATTGTTGATTATTCTGTGTTAGGATTGTTAAAAATGAACGAATGGAGGCGTTATGTCACAAACTGCAAGCGTAAATGATTTTAAGTTATTGAATATAAAATGTAAGAAGTACTTTGATCTTTACTCTAAAGGTGCTGATTTTATTAATCATCCTGATAATGATAAGTTGAAAGAGCGATTTGGCTTTTATCTTTTTATGCTTGAAAATTTATGTGATGAAAAAGATCTTGATCGAGTTAGCGATATAATTACAGATACAGAGTATAACGCCCATTTGATCGGCGAACGCTATAATGATCATGGTATTGATGCCTTATATATTGATGATGAAAATAAAGAGATAAAGCTTTTTAACTTTAAGTTTAGGGAGACATTTAAACCTGGCCAAATGCAAAGTTTAAATGAAGCATTTATTTCAACAAAATTAGTTAACTGCATTTTAAATGGAAACCATAATGGTTTGGAAGGGAAGTTAAAAAATCTTGTTATTGAAGCCATTAACAAACTCAACTCCAATGATGTCTGGAAAATGACGCTATATATCTTGAGCAATGAGCATTCTCCTATTAATATTGATGAAAATTCAATCCAACAACTTAAAGATTTTTACGATATGGAAGTTGTCTCTATTTGTTTACCACAAATAAAGACTTTGATGTCTCTTCGACCTAAACCCATTAAAGCAGAACTAATTATAGAAAATGATGCTTTAATGTCCTATTCTGAAAGCTCGATATCTACATCTAAATCGTACATTGTAAGACTAAATGCCGCAGACATAATTCGTATTACTTGTAAGAATCCTGAGCTTCGCAATAACTACAATTGTGAGCATATTGAAATTTTGGCGAAAGAACGAATTGATTACGGCGTATTGTTTGATAACGTCCGTGGATTTGTTCAAAAGTCTAAATATAATGAGGCCATTGCTAAATCACTTAAAGAGGAGCCAAGTAAGTTCTTTATGTACAACAATGGTATGACAATTGTTGCTAAAGATATTAAAGCTGAGCCTGTTAATGGTAATAAGAAAATTAGAATTTCAATTGATGACTTTCAAGTTTTAAATGGAGGCCAAACATTAAGAACCTTGCATAACTTCAATGCACAAGATGAAGGCAACATTACAGATTACCTTTCTAAAAGTGAAGTTCTTGTGCGTATCTTTAATGCATCAAATACTGATGCTGTAAATAAAATTGCAGAGTATACAAACAGTCAGAACTCTATTTCAAATGTAGACTTAAAATCTCTAAGTACGTTACAAATACAATTGGAACAGTTGCTTGATGAGCATGATATCATTTATTCCCGTAAGAATGGCGATACCGGCATGAATGATCTGAAAGAGTATCGTTATAAAATTAGTATGGAGTTGTTTGGCCAGATTTTATTTGCAGTTCAAGGTAATCCTGAAAAGTCATCCAATCAAAAGCAACATATTTTCGGTAAATTTTATGATGAGATTTTTTCTGAGAAAAACTTCAACATATCAGAAGCGCCATCTATTATTGAAAACTATTTCGAGATAAAAAAATCTTATGGTTCTGCTGCGGAGTCGCTACAGAAAATAGAGCAGAAAGTTTTTTACATATTATATATGAAAAGAGTTCGGCCGGAACTCGATTATATACAATGCATCAATGAGTTAGAGCGAATATTAAACATTTTCGAGCCCTCTAATACAACACTTTCAGATGCACGGAAAATGATTCAAGTCCGTTTTAAAGAATTTTTGAATTCAGAAATTGGTGTTGATTAATTATAAAATTGTAAAAAGTGGATCGGCGTTGCATGTATAACTTATATGGTTAACAGTTGATACTAGAGTCTAAGGAATACACCTCCCCTCGGAGTTGCCGCAGGGCGAATAGGCAAATTGCGTGAGTCTCGCCATGGATGGCGAGCTAGCTTTCGCAGGTGCAGGGACGCATCCTTCGGAAGCGATAGCAAATTTGGCAATGAGCACAAGGGGCTTTCAACTCCGTTGGGGACGCCGGGGGATATCCAAAAGGGGAACAGGCGCTTTTCCCCTTTTGGTCGGGTGTGGGGTGAAGCCCCACGACTTTGACTTTGCTTTGCTTTAAAACCAACGAAATCTCAAACTAGATTTGAGATATAAAAAAGCCCCGCTAGTGTTAAACACTGCGAGGCTTTATTTATCTAGTGTGCAGCTAACTAACATAACCGCTGTGCCACTAAGCCTAATTAGCTATTTAGGTCTTGGAAAAACTTCTTCACGCCATCGAAAAAGCCTTCAGCCTTTGGGCTGTGCTTCTTTGATTCACCAGTTAAGGTCGCCTCAAACTCACGCAGTAATTCTTTCTGACGCTCGTTGAGGTTGACTGGCGTTTCCATCACGACTTTACAGAGCAGGTCGCCAACGGCATGGCTGCGAACCGATTTCACCCCTTTGCCACGTAGACGGAACATACGACCCGTTTGCGTTTCGGCTGGGATCTTCAGGCTGACTTTGCCGTCCAGTGTTGGGACTTCAATCTCGCCGCCGAGCGCCGCTTTGCTGAATGAAATCGGCACTTCGCAGTAGAGGTTGTTGCCATCACGCACGAAAATAGCATGTTCACGTACTGTGACCTGAACGTATAAATCGCCCGGTGGCGCACCAAACTCGCCCGCTTCACCTTCACCCGCTAAGCGGATACGGTCGCCAGTGTCGACACCCGCTGGGATCTTAACTGACAGGGTTTTGGTCTTCTCGACACGACCATCACCATGGCACTTAGAGCAAGGATCTTTAATGATCTTGCCGCGACCATGACAGGTTGGACATGGCTGTTGTACGGTGAAGAAACCTTGGCGCATTTGCACTTGGCCTTGACCATGACAGGTGCCACAGGTGGTCGCCGAAGAGCCTTTTTTCGCCCCGCTGCCGTCACACACATCACAGCTGGCTAAGGTTGGAATTCGCAGTTCTTTGGTGAGGCCTTTTACGGCTTCTTCCAGTGATAACTCTAGGTTGTAACGTAAATCTGAGCCGCGGGCCGCTTGGCGTTGACCGCCACGGCGTCCACCGCCGAAAATATCGCCAAAGACATCACCGAAAATATCGCCGAAATCTCCCGCGCCGCCGTAGCCACCACCGCCGCCACGATTAGGATCCACACCCGCATGACCAAATTGGTCATAGGCCGCTTTTTTGTTGGCATCGGTAAGGATTTCGTAGGCTTCTTTAACTTCTTTAAAGCTCGCCTCGGCAGCTTTGTCGCCAGGGTTGCGATCGGGGTGAAACTTCATCGCCAAACGCTTGTAGGCTTTTTTAATTTCACGTTCGCTGGCGTCACGACCAACGCCTAATACTTCGTAATAATCTCGCTTTGACATAATCTCATGCTTCTCAGCTTAAGTTGAACGAACGGGCGTTAGGGTTTCCCCGTAACGCCCGCCTAGAAATTAACTATTTGAAATCAATCAATTTGATTGAGAGCAAATGTTATTTCTTGTCGTCTTTCACTTCTTCAAATTCAGCATCGACAACGTCATCGGCAGTCGCGTTAGACTGTTTAGCAGCACCTTCTTGTGCGCCGCCTTGAGTTTGAGCTTTAGCCTGAGCAATTTCCATCAGCTTAGCAGACGCTTCGATTAGCTCTTGAGTCGCTTTTTCAATGGCTTCTTTGTCGTTGCCTTTAGTTGCAACTTCAACTGCGCTCATTGCCGCTTCAATCTTAGCTTTGTCGTCTGCTGGCAGTGCATCACCCGCTTCTTCAACTTGTTTCTTAGTTGCGTGAACTAAGCCGTCAGCTTGGTTGCGAGATTGCACTAACTCTTCAAACTTCTTGTCTTCTTCAGCGTGTGCTTCAGCGTCACGTACCATTTGCGCCACTTCTTCTTCGCTTAAGCCTGAAGAAGCTTTGATGGTGATGTTTTGTTTCTTACCGGTTTTCTTGTCGGTGGCAGAAACATGCAAAATACCGTCAGCGTCGATATCGAACATCACTTCGATTTGTGGCATGCCACGTGGTGCAGGCTCAATACCGTCAAGGTTGAACTGACCTAATGACTTGTTCGCGCTCGCTTGCTTACGCTCACCTTGCAGTACGTGAATGGTTACTGCACTTTGGTTGTCATCGGCTGTTGAGAACACTTGCTGTGCCTTAGTCGGAATAGTGGTGTTTTTCTCAATCAGCTTGGTCATTACGCTGCCCATGGTTTCGATACCCAGAGACAGTGGTGTTACGTCTAACAGTAGAACGTCTTTCACGTCGCCTGACAGTACGCCCGCTTGAATCGCAGCACCTACGGCTACGGCTTCGTCTGGGTTTACGTCTTTACGAGGTTCTTTACCGAAGAAGTTAGAAACCGCTTCTTGAACCTTAGGCATACGGGTTTGACCGCCCACTAAAATCACTTCGTTAATGTCTGATACTGATAAGTCAGCGTCAGCCAGTGCCACTTTTAATGGCTCTAAAGTACGAATGATTAAGTCTTCAACCAGTGACTCTAACTTAGCACGGGTGATTTTCACCACTAAGTGCTTAGGACCTGTTGCATCGGCAGTGATGTATGGCAGGTTCACTTCAGTTTGGTTGGTGCTTGAAAGCTCAATCTTCGCCTTTTCAGCTGCTTCTTTCAGACGTTGCATTGCTAATGGATCTTTACGCAGATCTAAGCCTTGCTCTTTCTTGAATTCGTCAGCTAAGTAGTTGATTAAACGGTTGTCAAAGTCTTCACCACCTAAGTGGGTGTCACCGTTAGTCGCTAATACTTCGAAGGTTTGGTCGCCGTCGTTGCTGTCGATTTCGATGATAGAGATATCGAATGTACCACCACCTAAGTCGTACACTGCAACGATGTTGTCGCCTTGCTTCTTGTCGATACCGTAAGCTAGTGCTGCAGCTGTTGGTTCGTTGATAATACGTTTAACTTCAAGACCTGCGATGCGGCCCGCATCTTTAGTGGCTTGACGTTGTGAATCGTTAAAGTATGCAGGAACGGTGATTACCGCTTCTGTCACTTCTTCACCTAAGAAGTCTTCTGCTGTTTTCTTCATCTTTTTCAAGATTTCAGCAGAAACTTGTGGTGGAGCCATTTTGTTGCCACGTGATTCAACCCAAGCATCACCGTTGTCGGCTTGGATAATTTTGAATGGCATGATGTTCACGTCACGTTGAACTTCGTCATCTTTGAAGCGACGACCGATCAAACGCTTGATCGCGAAGAATGTGTTATTTGGGTTAGTTACAGCTTGGCGTTTTGCTGGCTGACCCACGATGGTCTCATCATCGGTATAAGCGATGATAGACGGGGTTGTGCGATCGCCTTCAGCATTCTCTAATACGCGTGCTTTGCCACCATCGAGGACAGCTACACAAGAGTTTGTTGTGCCTAAGTCGATACCAATAATTTTACCCATGAGGTCCTCCGAAAAATTTCTGTCTAACTAAATTTATAAGTTGGTTTTGATATGGGGCCGGACGGTTTTTTTTCAAGTCCACTGTTGGCCACCTTCTCTGCCTTAACACCTATATTGGGACAGGGAATTTAATTACAAGGGCCGATAAAAAATTTTTCTGATTTATCTTTTCAAAGGGCACGACTGTATAAAATATTCAAAACCACAAAATCCGCTTGCTTATCAGCAATAGCTGTTATTCAATCTGCGCACATTGAGTGATGTTTAAGCGCATAGGGTAATAGTGTGAAATCTTCAAATTTGGCGTATGTGTACGGCATGGCCGCGGTATTCCTCTGGTCGACGGTGGCAACCGCCTTTAAGATTGCCCTCGGATTTTATAGCCCGTTGCAACTGGTGTTTGTGGCGGTACTCACCTCAATCGTCGCCCTAGGTGCCATTCTCGCTTGGCAGAAAAAACTGCCACTCCTTAAAACGCAGCTCCTGCGTCGCCCGGCGTTTTATCTGGTTACCGGGCTGATTAATCCGTTTCTGTATTATGTAGTGCTGTTTAAAGCCTATTCACTATTACCCGCCCAGCAGGCACTGTCACTCAACTACACTTGGGCGGTATTACTGCCGCTGTTAGCCGCGCCGCTGCTGAAACAACATTTGCGTAAGAGCGATATGATTGCGGCACTGATTGCCTACTCAGGGGTTTTTATTATCGCCACCGGCGGCGATGTCAGCGGTTTTCGCTTCGACAGTCCACTCGGGATTGGGCTTGCATTAACCAGCACTTTGCTCTGGTGCCTATATTGGATTGTGAACACTAAAGATCAAGGTGACCCAGTGGTCAGCCTGCTATTAAGCTTTTTGATTGGTTTGCCCTTTATTACCGTGACACTGCTACTGACCGATACCCTGCCCAGCTTTAGTTTGAGCGCCGTGATGGCGGGAATGTATGTTGGCTTATTTGAGATGGGCATTACCTTCGTGCTCTGGTTAATGGCACTAAAAACCGCGACTCGCACGGCCAATATCAGTACCTTAGTATTTTTATCACCCGTGATGTCGATTGGCTTTATTGCCTGGATTTTGCAAGAGACTATCGCCGCCGCGACTTATATCGGGTTAGGTTTTATTCTGAGTGGCATGATGTTGCAGCAGTTATTCCCACGCTATCTGGAGCGCAAAACCAAGCTCAATGCCAAGCTTGCAGATTGAATAAGGCGTATCTCTCGGGCATAAGCAATTTATGCCCGAGCTAACATTTTAATGCCGCAGAAAGGGCTACTATGGCGGACTTTTATTGCCCCTAGACTGTTATTGCAGCTAATTGGGGCGCGAGGACGAGAGCATGACACCAGCCGTACAAATGGCAAAGAAAGCCAAAATTCCCTTTGAAATCTTAGAATACAGCCACGACCCACACTGCGCCGCCTACGGCGAAGAAGCCGCCAATGTGTTAGGGCTCGCCCCCGCGCAGGTATTTAAAACCTTACTGGTTGCGACTGATAAAGCCCATCCACCACTGGCCGTCGCTCTGGTGCCCGTTGACCATCAACTCAATTTAAAAGCCGTCGCTAAATGTTTAGGCCAGAAGAAACTGCAAATGGCCGATGCGGATTTAGCGCAAAAGTCTTCCGGCTATTTGGTTGGAGGGATCAGCCCGTTAGCGCAAAAGAAGCAACTGCCAACGCTGATTGATGAAACTGCGAAGCAATTTGACAAAATCTATGTCAGTGCTGGTCGCCGTGGGCTTGAGATATGTCTCGCAGCAAATGACTTAGCGAAGTTGTGCCGCGGAACATTTGCCGATATTAAAACCCTATAACTTAAACTCGGTCTAGAAAATTCTTTTACACACTATCCATAAAATCATTGAAAAGCCCCCCTTAACCGTCTATAAATTAAACAATCGGTTAAGTGACTAAGGATAGTCATATGGAAAAATCAACCCATTGGAATCAAGAAGATGGCATAACCCCTATCGGTTGGGTTGCCATGCTTGTGTGTATCGCCCTTTTTATCTACGAGCATTTTTGGGGGAATGGTTTTACCACCATGGTGGTGATGCTCTATTGCAGTTTTTTACTTCCGTCGGTATTACTGACTCGCAAAGTGCAAGAGAAGTATTTTCTCTATACCTTGGAATATATCCGGCCCTTTCGAAAATTCACCACAGTGATGTCAATCGCTTTTGTATGTTTATGGCTGATTGCCACCTATACCCCACTTATCCACTAAGATAAAGATTTACCACTAAAAAGCCGCTTTTCAGCGGCTTTTTAGTGTACCAATCAGGCTATGAACGACTCGTATAATCGCCCCACGCTAACCACTTATAGGTGGTTAGCGCCTCAAGCCCCATTGGGCCACGGGCATGGAGCTTTTGCGTGCTCACTGCCACCTCGGCACCTAGGCCAAATTGGCCACCATCGGTAAAGCGGGTACTGGCATTTACATACACAGCGGCCGAATTAACCTCATTCATAAAATACGTTGCAGCATGGATATCATCGGTCAGAATCGCCTCTGAGTGCCCACTGGAATAGGTACGGATATGGGCAATT
Source organism: Shewanella sp. Sh95 (assembly GCF_001308045.1). Classification (NCBI taxonomy): domain Bacteria; kingdom Pseudomonadati; phylum Pseudomonadota; class Gammaproteobacteria; order Alteromonadales; family Shewanellaceae; genus Shewanella; species Shewanella sp. Sh95. The sequence goes on along the minus strand of NZ_LGYY01000061.1, from coordinate 34,259 downwards.
GCTGCATCAATATCACTTACCACTTTAATGCCTAAGGTCAAAGATAACCATTCGGTCGCAAAGCTTTGCTCCGTTGCCGGGGAAATATCAAAACCCAGCCCATCAAGCAGTGCATAGCTTTGTTCGCACACCGAAAAACGCACACCTAAACGGTGTAAATACTCGGCAATTTGTGGCACAAAGCGCTCGGCAACCGCGTTATCCACCAGCAAGGTATCCAGAGCGTTGCATACCGTTGGGCGCTGCACTTTTGCGTTGGCAATCACCTCAAGAGCCCGCTCAAGATCGGCATGTTTATCGACATACAGATGGCAGATCCCAATGCCACCTAAAATCACCGGAATTGTAGCTTGCTCGGCACAAAGGCGCTGTAATGCTTGCCCGCCACGGGGGATTATCATATCGACATATTGGTCGAGCTTAAGTAGCCCTGTGACTAAGGCTCTATCGGGAGAATCAATCAATTGCACCGCATCGACAGGCAGACCTTGGCTTGCAATCGCTCCACGGATCACTTCACTAATCAGTTTGTTGGATTCGAGGGTCTCTTTTCCGCCACGTAAAATCACCGCATTACCGGTTTTAAGTGCCAACACCGCAATATCGACCGTCACATTCGGCCGTGCCTCATAGATAACCCCAATCACCCCAAGCGGTACGCGGCGGCGCGTGAGCCTTAAGCCATTGTCCAACACTCGGCTACCGAACTCTTCGCCAACGGGATCGGCAAGGCGAACCACATCACTGATGTCACCGATAATCCCCGCCAGGCGCGACTCGGTTAGTAATAGACGGTCGATCATCGCATCACTCAAGCCATCAGCCTTTGCGGCTACAACGTCTTTGGCGTTCGCCGCAAGAATAGCCTGAGTGTTCTGCGTCAGGGCCTCGGCAATCGCCTCGAGTAAATCCGCTTTCTGTGCGGCGCTAAGATTTGCTAAGGCATAGCTGGCTTGCTTAGCTTGACTACCCAGTTGTTGTAAATATTGCGCTTGATTAGTTTGACTCAAAACAGACCTCGCTTATAAGACGACCATGTCGTTGCGGTGCACTATTGCGTCACCATAATCGTAACCGAGTACAGACTCGATTTCGTCGGAATGTTTACCTGCAATTAACCCTAAGGCCTCACCACAGTAACGGGTTATGCCTCTGGCAATGATTTTGCCTTTTTGGTCAACCAATTGCAGGGTTGCCCCGCGTTCAAATTCCCCTTTAACGCCAATAATGCCCTTCGATAACAGGCTGCGACCTTTTTCGGTCACGGCTTTAACGGCGCCCGCATCGAGCACCAGTGAACCTTGGGCGGCGGGTCCCGCTAAAATCCACTGTTTACGGCTCTCTAACGGATTTTCGATCGCACTAAAATGGGTGCCAATGGATTCTTTAGCGACCACCTTTTTAATCACATCAGGATGATGGCCCGAGGCAATGACCACTTCAATCCCCGCACGACGAGCGATATCGGCTGCTTCGAGCTTAGTCGACATCCCCCCGGTGCCTAAGCCCGACACCGAACCACCCGCTAACAGGCGCAAACTGTCATCAATTTTCTCAACCTGCGAAATCAGTTTGGCATTGGGATTGGTGCGTGGATCGGCATCGAATAAGCCCTTTTGATCCGTCAACAAAATCAACAGATCAGCATCACACAGCAATGCTGCGCGCGCTGACAAGTTGTCGTTGTCACCCACTTTGATTTCGTTAGTTGCAACCGCATCATTTTCATTGATGATGGGGATAATATTGTGTGCCAGCAAGGCATTAAGCGTATCGCGGGCATTCAAATAGCGCTCTCTATCGTGTAGGTCTGCACGGGTCAACAGCAATTGGCCCACATGTAAACCGTAGATGCTAAAGAGTTGCGCCCAAGCGAGAATAAGCTGACTCTGCCCGACAGCGGCTAATAACTGTTTGTTAGCCATAGTGTCGGGCAATACCGGGTATTGGAGATGTTCGCGTCCTGCGGCAATTGCCCCAGAAGTACATAATACGACTTCGACCCCTGATCTCATCAGTGCGGCCATTTGACGAGCAAGCTCAACCATATGGGCTTTATCTAGCTGTTTACTGCCAGAGGTCAGCACACTCGTCCCCAACTTCACCACCACGCGGCGATACGCTATCTCACTTAAGTTCATTATTCATTTGTAGAAAATAACCGTACAATCCTTATACCTAATCCGCTAGATAATTGGTAGTCAGAGGGCTGGATGCGGGTAGAAATTTTCAATTCTGCTTGGGATCGCGCATTAAAAAGGGCCATCGATTAGATGACCCTCAAAAAATATCCCTTAAACGGCAACTCGTTCTAAGTATCAGCCGTAAATAAATTTCGCAATAAACATCGCCGCGAGCACAAGCACACCGATATTTAAATCGCTAAACCGACCCGTTAACAGTTTGATGGCCGCATAGGAAATAATTCCCAGTGCAATCCCCGTCGCAATCGAGAAGGTCAGCGGCATCAGGATACACACCACGACTACAGGCGCAGCCTCAGTTAAGTCTTCCCATTCAACGTGAACCAACCCTGACATCATCAGAATAGCCACATAAAACAGCGTACCTGCCGTGGCATAGGCGGGGATCATCCCTGCTAAAGGCGATAAAAATAATGCCAAGATAAACAGCAAACCAACCACCACCGCCGTTAAGCCAGTTCGACCGCCCGCACTCACCCCAGCAGTACTTTCGATATAACTGGTGGTGGTAGAAGTCCCCAAAGCTGCTCCCGCAATCGTCGCTAAACTGTCAGCGGTTAAGGCACGATTTAATCGAGGTAAACGGCCCTTTTCATCGAGAAAGCCACCACGCTGTGCAACCGCAACCAAGGTGCCTGAAGTATCAAACAAATCCACAAATAAGAAGGCAAACACCACTGAGAGCATCGTTACTTCAAACACTTGGGATAAATCCATCGCCATAAACGTGGGCGCAATTGAAGGCGGCATAGAGACGATGCCGTTGTAATGCACATCGCCAAACACCAATCCAAGCCCAGTAATGATCAGGATACTTAAAATCACCGCTGACTTCATGCCACGCTGCACCATAGCAATAATCAGGAAGAAACCTAATACAGCCATCACCGCCGGAAACGCAGTAATATCGCCCATGGTCACTAAGGTTGCAGGGCTTGCCACTACAATGCCTGCACTCTTAAGGCCGATCAGCGCTAAGAACAGACCAATACCCGCAGCAATACCAATACGCAGCGACATAGGAATACTGTTAACAATCCACTCGCGAATACGCACTAAAGATAGGATTAGAAAGCAGATCCCCGATAAGAAAACCGCACCGAGTGCCGTTTCCCAGCTGTAGCCCATCTCACCCACCACAGTGTAGGTAAAAAAGGCATTGAGTCCCATACCTGGGGCGAGCGCGATAGGATAATTCGCCATCAGACCCATCACGATACAACCTACGGCCGCAGCTAAACAGGTAGCCACAAACACGGCGCCATGATCCATACCCGCATCGGCTAACATCATGGGATTCACAAAAATGATGTAGGCCATCGTCATAAATGTTGTCAAACCTGCTATCGCTTCCTGCTTGAGGCTCGTTTGATTTTGTTTCAGTTTGAACAGCTTTTCTAACATGGAACTGGGTTCCTTTTATTTTTAAGTAGGTAGGGTCTAAAAATGTAAACACTATGTAGCAGTGTTTTTCGCAGGGGATTATAGGGAGTTTGTGCTGGTCAGGCCAGAAAATTGATAGGGATTTTATTGATAGAAATCGCTAAACAGAACAAAAAACCACCGCACTTAATTTACATTAAAGTTCACTGTAAATAGGGGTTAGCATACCAGTCTTAATCTAGGAAAAATTCAAACGTCGTTCAGGATTAACAGCGCATTGTTTTTAAAGCGAAATAATCACAAAACAGTACAATGGTTTTCCCATACAGGCATATTAGGCTGCATCTGCGCAGCCTATGGGATCGAAGTCGATAGCAAAAAGCCAGCGCCCTTAAGGGCATCGGCTTTTTGAGTTCAACGGGAAAAATGCTTAAAAGCGATAGTTAAAGCTGACGGTAAAGTTACGTGGAGCACCGTAGTGATACACACTGTAAGCTTCTGGTAAATAACTAGAGGTTGACATATAAGCGTAATATTTCTCATCCAGCAAATTCTCTACGTTAAACTGCAAATCCATGTTTTCAGCCAGATCGTAGCGCGCCATTAGATTCACCAAAGAATAGGCATCCTGCGTGATAGTGACATTGCCACCTGTAGAATAACTGTCGCTTTGCCAATTCACTCCACCACCAATGGTTAACTCTGGCAATAAATCCACAAATTGATAGGTAGTAAACAGTTTAAATTGCTTACGTGGACTGGTTGTATCCAACTTATTTCCTTCAGCATCTTCGGCTTTAAATTGTGAATAGCCAGCTGAAATATTCCAACCGTCGATAAACTCCCCAACCACTTCTAACTCGAAGCCCTTACTTTCCGTACCTTGGATAGCATAGTATGCGGTCGTTTGGCCGTTGGCGATTTGCTCTTCAGTCGGTACAAAGTCCGGGTCTTGTTTACCAAAGTTATCCTGATCGATTTTAAACAATGCTAACGATGTGTGCAGACGGTCATCTAAATACGCACTTTTTAAACCAATCTCATATGCTTTCCCCTCTAATGGGTCAAGATAATCACCACTTGCATCCTGTTTATTCTGCGGATTAAAAATCCCGGTATAACTGGCGTAAATACGATGCGCGTCATTGATATCGTACAAGGTGCCAACATAGGGCACAAACACGCCATCATCACCAAAGTTAGTATCGGTACCATAGCTCACGCCTTCACGGTTCCAGCTTGAAATACGTCCACCGGCAATCAGTTTAAAATCATCGGTAATGGTCAAGCGGGTCGCCGCGTAGAAACCTTTTTGCTCGGTATCCATATTCAGTTGACGGTTCGCATTGCTCGACCATTCAGGCTCAGCAAACTGATTTTGTTGCCATTTGTAGAAGTTATCGACCACTTGTGAGTCCCAACCCGTCATATTGTCACGGATAGGCTCATAGGTATCAGCGTAGGATTTTTGCTTACTATACAAAGCCCCCGTCACAAACTCATGGGTTTGACCAAAGAGGTCATAGTCGCCCTTAAGCTGCACATCAAAGTTATTCGAGTTACTTTCACCATGGCTGTGATAACGCTGACCACTAAGCCCCGCCCCCGTGTCTTTATCGAGTAAACCCGACATGTAAATCATCTTAGTGGTGGTTTCATATTCCATGCGGTTGTAGTTGGCCACCACTTGCCAGCCATTGCTAAAGTAATGATTTAGGTTAGCAAAGTAGTTAATGTTTTTAGTTTCCCAGCGGCTCCAATCGGCGGCTGTAGTGGTCGATGTATCCCAATCTGTGGCAGAACCATCGCTAAAGACGGCGGGCAATGCGCCCCACATCGCCCCTTTCGGATCGTTGTGGTTATAGCTACCACCGACACGCAGTAAAGTGTTGGCGGTGATATCGCTATCGACAACACCATAGAGAATGGTTTTACGGTCTTGATATAGATCTTGATAGGAATCGCTATTCACATACTTAGCGACCAAACGGCCACGCACACTACCGTCTTCATTCAGACCATTAGACACATCCGCGGTGACTTGTTTTTTATCCCAACTTCCAGTGGCGACATCCACATAACCTTTAAGATCAGAACTGTCAGCATGCTTACGCACTAAGTTAATCGAGGCGGAAGGATCGCCAGCGCCAGTTAATAATCCGGTAGCGCCACGAACGACTTCAACGCGCTCGTAGATAGACACATCTGATACCGTTTCGCCAGCATCGCCGCCTAAACTCCAAGATAAAGGCACGCCATCAATTTGATAGTTTTGCACGGTAAAACCGCGAGCCGAAAAACCGTTACGCACATTGTCGGTTTTTGAAGATGATAAACCCACAGTGTTGTTGACCACATCGACCACAGTATTTAACGCCTGATCTTCAATTCGATCTGCCGTCATGATGCTGACCGACTGAGGCGTTTCTCGTAATGTGAGTCCTAGACCTGTCGCGGTATCAATATTGCGACTCACAGTGTATTTACCCATCACTGTGATTTTTTCGATATTTTGATCTTGTGCCTCTGTTTTAGAAGAGGTTTGTTCTTCGGCCATCAATGCCAAAGGATTCAAGGCTAGTGTGACCGCAGCCGCCAGAGGAAGTAGATTAAAACGCATAGTCGTTCAGCAAGTTTCGTCAAGGTGCGCATACGGTAACACCATTGAGAACGATTTGCATTTGTATTTTATGTGACAAATGTAACAAATTCATCATTCTTAAGTCGTACAAAAAGATGAATAGATTAATGACAAGGTTTTATGTTTTAAAAACAACTAATTAAATTAACTATTGCGAAGAGTAGTCATCGCAAGATGGCCGCAAAAAATTTTACGTTTATGGGAAGGAATGAGAGGCATTGCGTCATAACGACAGAAAAAGCTTAAAAAAAAGCCTGCTCAATGAGCAGGCAAGACATGTTTCAAGCGTCCCTTTCGGGGAAGTACATTACCGCGCTAGCGGGAAAAACCTGGCATACCCATGCAAAAACACCGATATGCTACTTGAGTCTAAACACGCCCAAAAAAGGCGATACAAAGGTTGATGGATGATGGAAACTAGATTTAAAGGGATAGTTAGCCCTTAAAGCTCATAGCGAATAAACCGCCACGCAAAACATCAGTGTTAAACCAAGTATTTTGCCAATAAAAATGGTTGTTGCCTGTATAAGACATAGTCAATTACTCCTAAGTAAAGTTGAGATTAAGTACTCTAGTAAAGCTTGGCTCGGTTCCTTGGAACTAGAGATTCTCAAATCCGTTGAGACGACTTGTCACTCGGGTCCTTGGAGAAGGGTATCCATCCTGGATAGACTAGAGGGGAAAGGCTTAATGCCCTGTCCACGAAAACTATTATATGTTTTCGTAGTTTTATTACAAGCTTTTTTTGTATTTATTTTGATTAAGGCTTTTTAATGTAATTAAATTACACAAACTATCAAAAATATTGGCGACCTGCATCACATAAAAACAGAAATAACCCTGTAACCACCTAATAAATAAGATATTACAGAATTATTTCTATTTGTTACGTTATTTCGTTAACGATTGATCAGATATTGATACAAACTAACCAAGGGGCTGGCAGTGGGTTTACCGTAGAGCGGATCGCCCTCAGTTGCACTGCCAGCAATATCTAAGTGTGTATAAGCTAAAGGAATAGCGGCATTAACACTGTGTTCAAACAGACCTGACGCCTTAAGTAGAAAGGCTGTAGGATATTGATGTCCGCGGGCAGTTACTGAAGACGGCGCATTGTTTGAAGATAAAATATCAGCCGCCCCAGACACTTCGCGGATCTTGGCAAAATCCTCACGGCGTAATGTGGAAACCTCAAAGGGTTCGCCCCAGTGGCTCGCTTGTGACGCAAGTGTCTGCGCGCACTGTGCACCACTGGCGACCGCGTTTTCAACCGCTGCGGGATAATTACCGTAGCAGCGCACCACATGTCCCGTGAGCGTCGCAACCGAAAACAGCTCAGGCTTAACAGCCGTTACTGCTTTGATCCGTAGATGGCTTAACAGGTCTGCCAATACTAAGCGCCCTTCCGCATCCGTATTACCAATGCGTACCCGCACGCCCGCATGGCTGGTGATAATTTCGTCGGTGACAAACGCTTCGCTGCCAATGCTATTACGCACTAAACCCAGTTCGGCAATTACGCGGATCCCTTTAGGCTTGAGCATAGACAAGGTTTTAAATAACCCAGCCACTGCAGAGGCGCCGCCTTTATCGCGGCTCATGCCGGCCATTGCGCCGCCGACTTTCAGATCGGCACCGCCCGTATCGTAGACCACGCCTTTGCCAGCAAATAAGAAAGTACGAGTAATCTCACCTTCGGGCAGATATTCGAGTTTCACCACCCGCGGTTGATGACGGCCAACCGCAAAGGAAGAGCGCGCCACCGCACTTAATAGTGGATAATCTCGCTCGAGAATATCCCTATCTTCCACCACTGCAGTTTTAATCACACTGTCTTTAAAGGCTTGCAAACAATATTCGGCAAAGGCCTTCGCCGACATACGCTCAGGCTCAGTACCACATAAATCTCTTGCCAACACACGGCCAGCTTCTAATGCGTTGAGCAATTGACTCTTTTCAGATGATAACGACAATAAACCTATCGCTTCAAAGGCCGGCGTTAAACCTGTCGCCTCACGTAACTCTAAGGTTTGCCATAATTCTTGACCACAGGCCAACGCCGCGACTTCGGTCGCAAAACCAAACTTAGGGGTTGCTGAAGGAACAACATAAAGCAGCGGACGCTTAGCCCCCGCGTCTTTGGCGATAGCAATCGCGGCTCTTGCCGCATCGCCATAAATACGCACATCGGCATAATCATCAGTCACTTGAGTGACGGGCGCTATGATTAAACGGCCACCGGCTAAACCGGGGGCAAACAGTAACGTCGGGCTCTTACCAACCCGCTTATCGACCTTAGCACCTTGCTCGGCCAACAAACTGATCTCATCAATTCCGATAGAAACGAGATCCGGTGTGACCACCACAACCACATCCCAACCTTCGCCATCAAAAATGGCATTTTCTGCTTGTACATCAATAAAGTTAACTTGAAACATGACCCATCCTTTTTCATTATTGTGCCAGCATTATTCCCGCTATAACGCTTAATTACCAATCAAAAAATCGCTTTGACACTATCGAAAATACAGAGGGTGGCAACTTTCGCTGCCACAAACGCACACGGAGTTATCGAGATGATTAATCGCCCGAGCAGAATGTGTTAGGATTAGCGCAAATTTGCCCCATACCCACAAGACCTGATGAGGGACCTTCTGTGACAGCGCTAAGTCAGTTATACCCACAGCCTTTATGGCAATGGTTCGAACAAATCTGTGCGATTCCCCACCCTTCCAAACATGAACAAGCACTCAGCCAACACATCCAAGCCTGGGCTAAGAGCAAACAACTCGATGTAGTAGAAGATGCCGTCGGCAATTTAATCATTCGCAAACCCGCAACTGCGGGAATGGAAGATCGTAAAGTCGTTGTGATCCAAGCCCATATCGATATGGTGCCGCAAAAAAATGCCGACAAAGTGCATGACTTTACCAAAGATCCTATCGAAGCCTATGTTGACGGTGACTGGGTAAAAGCCAAAGGCACAACCTTAGGCGCCGACAATGGCATTGGTATGGCATCGGCCTTAGCGATTTTAGGCTCAGATGACATCAAGCACGGTCCACTCGAAGTACTGCTCACCATTGACGAAGAAGCCGGTATGACAGGCGCCTTTGGCCTGCAAGCAGGTATGCTTGATGCCGAGATCCTGATCAACACCGACTCAGAGCAAGAAGGTGAGATCTACATGGGCTGCGCTGGCGGTGTCGATGCTCAGATCACTTTGCCTATGGTATGGCAAGCGTCGGAGCAAAGTTATGCATCATTTAGCCTGCATTTATCGGGCTTAAAAGGTGGTCACTCTGGGGTCAACATCCATTTGGGTCGTGGCAACGCCAACAAGATTTTGGCGCGCTTCCTGTTCGAAAATGCCGATGAATTAGCCCTAGAGTTAACCCAATTTACCGGTGGTTCACTGCGTAATGCTATCCCACGCGAAGCCAATATCAGCTTTATGTTACCTGCTGAAAATGTCGATGCACTGAATGAAAAAGTGCGTGCTTTTGAAGCCTTAGTCCGCGCCGAACTGGCCATTGCCGACCCAGATATGCGCTTAGTATTGAGCGAAATCCCAACGCCAAAACGCGTGATGAGCGAAAACAGCCAAAATACCCTTATCGACTTATTGCATGTTTGCCCTAACGGGGTAATGCGCATGAGTGATGAAGTAACTGGCGTAACCGAAACCTCACTCAACGTTGGTGTGATCAGCACTAACGATGAAGAAGTCAGCATTCTTTGCTTAATTCGCTCGCTCATCGATTCTGGCCGTAGCCAAGTTGAAGGCATGCTTACTGCGTTAACCAACTTAGCGGGTGCAGATATTGAACTCAGCGGCGCTTACCCGGGTTGGAAGCCAGACAATACTTCGCCGGTGATGGCAATTGTGCGTGAGACCTATGAGTCAATCTACAATAAAGAACCGGTTATTATGGTGATCCACGCGGGCCTTGAATGTGGTCTGTTTAAAAAGCCCTATCCAGAAATGGACATGGTGTCGATTGGCCCGACCATCCGTTATCCGCACGGCCCAGATGAAATGGTCAATATCGCCACCGTTGGTCAGTACTGGGATCTACTATTAGCCGTGCTAGAGCGCATTCCCGCTAAGGCCTAAGTAAACTCTCCTCAGACTCAACCGCGCATAGTATGCGCGGTTTTTTATTGTTTTTTCAGATAGAAATAAGGTGTTAATTCCCATCAACAATTTTGATTCTCTACTATAGTTGTTTAGCAACCCCATAAAACTAGTGGCATTTAGCTACATCTTTATAAACTTGCTAGCTTAAGGAAAGAGATCATGAAACTAGGAAAAATTGTTTCTGCCGCCCTATTAGTTTTCATCAGTCACATGAGTTTTGCCGAAGAAGTGCCGCAAGAAGTCATAGATTTAACAAACACCTTAATGCCATTAGGAAGAGAGCCTGTACTTGTTACAGCAGTAAAAGCACAAAATGCTCAGGGAAAAAGTTTAGATTCCATCAAAGAACTCGACCAAAAGTGGATAGCCACTGAAGGTATCGATCCCTTTATGTCATCATTGATGAGTAATGATGCAGCCAAATTCTTAACAACCTTCGAAGCAAGTAAGCCTTATTACCAAGAAATTTTCCTAATGGATAATCAAGGGGCTAACGTCGCTATGACAGCTAAAACCTCTGACTATTGGCAGGGTGATGAAGATAAGTGGCAAAAATCCTTCGCAAATGGAAAAGGGGACAAACATATTGGCCCCGTTAAATTTGATACCAGCTCACAAGCCTATTTAGTGCAAATATCTATCCCTGTTATGGATGGTGACACTGCCATTGGCGCAATAACGATAGGGATTAACCTTGATGAATTTGGCAAGTAAGTACTAACGGCAACATTGATTTTAATACGCTACTCATCCTAGCTGATCTCAAGGAAATCATATATGCGTTGGTATAAGGATCTATCAATAAACCAAAAACTTATCTACCCGAGTCTACTACTTGCTGGGGTCGTTATTTTTGCATCTTTCACAGGGATTGTGGGCCTAAAAGCACTAAAACAAAGTGCAGATAAACTGGCATTAGAATATTTACCTAGTCAATCCCTGCTGCTACAAGCGGATAAAGAGTTATACCAAGCGCAAGTGGCAGAAAGAAGTCTAATGTTTGTTAATGTTGGAACAGACTCCTACAACCAACTTTTGAAGCAACACAACCAAAGTATTGAGCTAGTCAACCAACACTTAACACATTTTGCCAAGGTAACAACAAGCCAGCAGGCTCTAAATCAACTCACAGAGTTAACCCAAACCTTTAATGAATGGCAAAAAATAACCAATGAAATTAGTAATCAACGCACTAACAATGGCCGAAATGGTCGCACCACAGCAATAGATTTAAGCTTTGGTCAAGGTGCAACCCTCTTTGATAAGCTCCATGTACAAATCAGTCATCTGACCGATGAGCTAAATAGCCATACAAAGGGTGCCGTAGAACAAGTTGAAGCTGATGCCCTAGAAGGACAAAAACTACAACTTGTCGCCCTTGCAATCAGCATTATTATTTGCGCCATCTATGTCATAGCATTACCTAAATTAATTAGTCGGCCACTCGCTGTTTTATTGGCGAAAATTCATGATATTACCGATGGTGATGGAGACTTAAGAGCAAGGATTAACTTAACCTCCAAGGATGAGCTTGGAGACTTAGCCCGTGCCTTTAATCATTTCCTGGACAATTTGCATAGTATTATTTCGCAGTTTAAAGACTCGACCGCCAGGCTTACGCTATCAGCACAAGGGCTTGCCCACGCCAGCGAAATGGCCAAGCAAACCTTAAGGACACAGGAAGAAACGACTCGGAAAGTGGCTGATGCAAGCGACCATATTGCAGCCTCTGTGCAAGAGGTTTCAAGCAGCGCTAACCATGCAGCAGAGGCGGCTAAACAGGCTGACAACTTTACCGCCACAGGCCAAGAAAAAGTACAAAACACCATAGCTGTTATCCGACAACTCGCCCAAGATGTTAGCCAAGCAGAAAACCAAATTAACAAGCTAGAGCTCGAAGGGCAGCACATAGGAAAAGTACTTGAAGTGATTCAAGCTATCGCCGAACAAACCAATTTACTTGCCCTAAATGCTGCTATTGAAGCCGCTCGTGCAGGAGAACAAGGCCGAGGTTTTGCCGTCGTGGCCGATGAAGTGCGCTCTCTCGCCTCCAAAACCCATCAATCAACGGAGGAAATAAAACTGATGATAGCGAATGTCCAAAATGGCACTCAAAGTGCCGTTGCAGCTATCAATATCGGTAATCAAAAAGCGATTGCTAGTGTGGAAGCCGCCAGCAATGCTGGAGAAGCTTTGGCTCATATTGCGGAAATGGTGAGCGAAATCAGCGAAATGAATAATCAAATCGCGCTTGCCGCGAAAGCACAGTCAATAATGGAAAACGAAAGCCATCACAATATTCAGCATATTGCAGAGCAATCAGAAGAGAGTCGACATACAACAGACGAAATCCATGCTGCAAGTATCCAACTTTCAACCATGGCCAATGAACTAACAGCCTTAGTCAGCCGCTTTAAGTTATAGCGATTGATAACGTGTAAGGGATGAGATTGATTAAATTGATAACGCGAGTTGGGTTTGCAATGGATCAACCTTCGCAATCGGTGATTTATCAGTAAGTCCCACAGCCACGCCGAGTAGCCGAATCCCCCTCCCTTCTTGCCTTGTCATTGCCTGGGATAATAATTCGTAAAACATCATCACAGACACATCATTACTGCGATGTTCAATGGTTGTTTGTTTAAAGTCACTGAATTTAAGCTTCACCACCTGCTTATGGATTTGTCGATCCTTGGCACTACGACTTAGGCGAGTTGATAACTCTTGTATTAATCCAGGCATCACTTGCTGGCACTGCTCGAGGGTATAAATATCCTGCGCCAACGTAGTTTCAACGCCGACAGATTTACGCTCGCGACTCACTGATAACCCACGCTCATCAATCCCATGGGATCTTTCAATTAATACGGCACCAAATTTGCCAAAACGAGTAATAAGGTCTTGTTTTGGATAAGTTTGTATATCTCCGCAAGTATTTAACCCCAAAGAGGAAAGTTTTTCTGCGGTGACTTTCCCCACACCGGGGATCTTGCGTAGGGATAAGGTTTTAATGAACTCAGGAACCTTGTCGGGCGAAATAACATACAAACCATTAGGTTTATTTAAGTCAGAGGCCACCTTGGCGAGGAATTTAACAGGAGCAACGCCAGCCGAAGCAGTAAGCCCTGTTTCGGCCAAAATATCATGGCGAATCGCTTCAGCAATCAGAGTTGCAGAGCCCTTAAACAGCTTGCAATCGCTAACATCTAAGTAGGCTTCATCGAGGGAGAGGGGTTCAATCAATTCAGTGTATCGAGAGAAGATAGCGCGAATTTGTTGCGATATATCCTTATAGACCTGCATTCGACCGGGGACAAGAATTAAGTCTGGGCACAGTTTAAGCGCATAAGCCGTTGCCATAGCGGAGCGCACACCAAATCGGCGCGCTTCGTAATTACAGGTGCTGATAACCCCTCGCCGCTCACGGCTCCCACCAACGGCTAACGGTTTACCACGGTATTCGGGAAAGTCTCGCATTTCCACCGCAGCAAAGTAGCAATCCATATCAACATGAATGATTTTTCGCACTAAAGGTTCCTCCAACACCCAAAATACTGTATATAAAAACAGTAATCAAGTATCTAGGACATATTTACGCAGTCGCGAAGTTCACCTATCGACTCAAGCATCCTTATCCAAGTATAACATTCCCAAAAAAACCAAAGGAGCGCTAAGGCTCCTTTGGTTTTAAAACAACAGCATTTAAATTTTAAATTGACCAATATTACGTGTCAGTTCTCGAGTTGCTTGCTCAAATCCTTGTAGACTTTGGGAGAGATCTTGGCTTGACAATAGGGATTGATCGGACAAACCACGCACGCTAACCACGTTCTGTGCTACTTCTTCAGCCACAACGGCCTGCTGGCCAATCGCGACGGTAATTTCCACCGTTTGCTGCTGAATCGACACAATCGCACTGGCGATATCACTTAAGGCTTGCTCCACTTGTGTAGTCAAGTCTTGCCCGACTCTTGCCTGCTCAACCCCTGATTCCATCACCTGCTCGGCTTGTAGCGCACTCTGTTGCAGGGTTTGGATAATCCCTTGAATGTTGGCGGTAGAATCTTGGGTACGAGACGCGAGGGTACGCACTTCATCGGCCACCACGGCAAAGCCTCGGCCCTGCTCACCCGCCCGCGCCGCCTCGATGGCCGCATTGAGCGCCAGCAAGTTGGTTTGGTCGGCAATGTTGCGGATCACGCTTAACACTTCGCCAATTTGTTCAGAGCTGCTACGTAACTCCTTGATGACCTTGGCCGCTTCAATCACTTGAACCGATAATGCCTTCATACCTTCGGTCGCACGGGATACAATTTGAGTACCGTCATGGGCTTGAGTTTGTGCCTTTTCGGCAAAATCATTCGCTCGCTGAGCGCTTATCGCCATTTCTTGGCTCGTCTGTGCCATTTGGGTGGCGGCCGTGGCCACCGAATCGATTTGTTGTTTCTGCGATGACACCGAAGATACCGCTAAATCACACACTTGGCGCGCATCCATCACCCCAGTGCCCACCTCTTGGGTTAAGTTACGAGTGTGCAGTAACATCTGCTGCACCTTTTCGGCAAAGCGATTGAAGGCATCACCCAGCTTGCCTAGCTCATCTTCCCGTTCCATTAGAATGCGTTGGGATAAATCGCTATCACCTTCGGCAATGTCTTCCATCGCATCAAGTAACTTGCTGAGCTGGCGTCTAAAGGGCAATAACATCAACCATACTGTGATGCCGACTAAGAGCATAATCCCTAAGGCAACAAAACAGGCATTCCAAAAGGCTTCGGTTACAGGCGCTTCAATCACCTCATGGGGCAACATAAAAGCTAAGTGCCATTTTTGCTTAGGATAATCACCGCCCACAGACACAAAGGTTACCCGCTGCGGTACACCGTTAAAGGTGACTTCGGCAAAGCCCTGCGTCTCGCGCTGCATTTGTTGCCTTAAGGCGGTAAAACCTGAGGTGTCCTTAAACTGGCTATCGATTTGATTCGCAAGTGAGCCCGGCGGGAATTTATCCGAGAATCCTGGGAAATAAACCAGCTTACCTTCATCAGTCATCAGGAAGGCTTGGCCATAGTTGCGGTATTTGATTGGCGCTAACAGGGTTTTACCAATGGTATCGATGAGAATATCCATACCACCAATCCCGATGAGTTCGCCATTAGCACCATAGACTGGGGTTTTAACCGTGGCTGAAATAGAGCCATCGTTGGCATCGACCGCAGGATCGCCCACAAACAAGCTACGCTGATCGATAGCCTCCTGCCACCAAGGACGCTTGTTAGTGTAATAGTTTGGATCGCCATCGAAACGGCCATTGAGGTCGAAATATTCGAAGGTATTCGCCGAGCCAAAGAATACTGACTTCACATCGCTATCACGGTCGGAGAACGAGCGGAAATAGCGAATAATATCTTGGTACTGTTGATCGTTAGCTAAGTTACTGCCACGGGCATGATATTGGCTAAACCAATGGATAAGCCCAGGCTCGGCAAAAACCGAGTGGATCACTTGCCCTTTAGCAACAAAATAACCACCTATCTCATTGGCCTTGAGAGCCACAAGCGCCGAAATGTCCGCATCCACTTGCTTACGTGTGTTATTACTTTCTTTATTCACGAGCAAGGCGGCAACTAAAGTAAGAAGTACAGCGAGGGCACCGACGATAGTTACCACTAACTGCAAACTAAGAGAACGTTTTATATATCTCATCCATCTTCCCGTCTGGTTAACCAACCACTTAACAAAAAATCCTGCAAAAACAGTTTCACACGGTAACAATTTTTACCAGCCAACAACAGCCGAAATGATGAGAAAAAACGTAAACAAGTATTTGTAAAGAATAGACATTAGCAAAATAACAGGAATCGCTAAACAATCGACATCCATCAGAAGATCCAATTGCGATAGCGATTTTTTACAGAGTGTTAGACTAAATACTCAAAATCCAAAAACAAAGGCCAGTCATTTAGTGACTGGCCTTTGTGCTTAAGCTGCGTAAGCGGGCGTTGTTACATCTTAGTTTGCAGATAATTCGGTAAACCAATTCGGTCAATCAAACCGAGCTGTTTTTCTAACCAATACATATGGTCAGATTCGGTGTCGTCGAGTAACACTTCTAAGATCTCACGGGTTTGATAATCTTTTTTCTGCTCACACAACGCAATCACCTTACGCAAATCATCGGCGACCTTATACTCATAGGCCAAATCGTTACGCAGCATCTCTTCAACGTTTGAACCAATGTTGAGCGCTTCCCGCGCGGCCACATTCGGTACGCCTTCGAGGAATAAAATGCGCTGTACCAGTTTGGCCGCATGGCCCTTTTCATCATCCGACTCATGGGCAATACGTTCATAGAGTTCGTTCAGGCCCCAGTCTTCATACATATGGGCATGCACAAAATACTGATCCATCGCCGATAACTCTCCCGTTAGGAGTCGATTCAACGCGTCGATGACCTCTTTATCACCTTTCATATTCAGCTCCTATGACTCACTAATTTGCGATTGAAGATAGTTTTGAATGCCAGTTAAGCTAATCAGCTCCTGCTGTGACTCGAGCCAATCCAAGTGCTCTTCTTCATCTTCAAGGATATCTTCGAGCAGATCGCGACTCACATAATCCTGCTCCGCCTCGCAAAGGCTAATGGCATCCCGTAACAGTGTGAGTTGTTCTTGCACCATGGCTAAATCGCAATCCAGCATCTCTTGGGTGTGCTCGCCAATACGCAATTTTTCGAGCTGTTGCAGATTCGGTAATCCCTCTAAAAATAATACTCGCTCGATAAGCTTATCGGCGTGTTTCATATCTTGGATGGATTTCTTGTATTCGACGTGATCTAGCTTCTCGAGCCCCCAATGTTTGAACATTCTGGCATGGAGAAAATATTGATTAATGGCCGTTAACTCACAGGTCAGCACCCGATTGAGTTGTCCCACCACTTTAGGATGACCTTTCATAAGTAACTATCCTTGATATGAGTGAAAGATTGATCTAAATCAAGCTTCTAGCCTAGTACAGTTTTCAAGCTAACTCAAATTTTCTTTATTTTTCACGAGCTTAAAGATAAAAAGCATTCTCATTATCGCTTAGATTAGCCAGCTATCCACCTCATATATCAAGGATTAATTTTATGGGTACGCTCAGCAGGTAAGTAAATTCTCTTTCTTGCAGTTATAAAAGGCACTCGTTAACTGATTAGCATAACCCGCGTCACTCGTCCCTTCGTGAGCTTGTGCTTTCCAGAACGAAATCGACGCTCCAAACCTCTGCAGCGCTAAAATCAAGGCAAAAAAATAGCCTCCAGAGGAGGCTATTTCTGTTGAAGCGGATAATTAAATGATCCTGTCTTTCGTTAACTTCTCACGGCGCGCTTCTTCTGCGGCCATACGACGTTTACGCTTGTCGCAGGGATCATCACAATCGCAGGCTTTTTCAATCCCTAATACACCTAAACCGCCACAGCTTCCTTCAACGGCTTTGCGCTTGATGAGATAACCTATCGACATAAGCAAAAAGAACAGTAATAAAATCACAAATGCCGCGATAAAAGTGCTCATGTTAACTCCAACTACTTAAGGAAAGGCTTGAAGGCGTCACTGTAGTAGACTTTAAATCCTTCGCCTTGCTTTTCTATTAGCATTATCGCCAAGTGTTCTTTCTTGGCAAGCTCCAATGACGCTTCTGTGCCTAAAACCATCATCGCCGTCGCAAAACCATCGGCCGTCATACATTCTTTATGCAAAACGGTCACAGATGCTAGCTTATGATTAATCGGCAAACCGGTACGTGGATCAATTATATGAGTAAAACGCTGACCTTCTTCCTCATAATAATTGCGATAATCCCCCGACGTTGCCATCGCCATAGTGCCAGGCTCAATCACCTGCTGCACCGCCATGCCATCATCGGTCGGTTTCTCTATTGCGACGCGCCACGAGCTACCATCGCCTTTAGTACCCTTAATTCTCAGCTCACCACCAATTTCGACTAAGTAACCGCTTGCATGGTACTTATCTAAAATCGAGGCCACTTTGTCCACGCCAAAACCTTTGGCGATTGAAGACAAGTCCACATATAAATGCGCATTGTGCTTGCTTAAGCGATTGCCTTCGATAGAAAGCTCACTGATACCCGTTTTGGCTTTAGCCGCATCGATATCGGCTTGAGTCGGCACTTTGGTTGGGCGCTTATCGGGGCCAAATCCCCATAGGTTCACCAGCGGCCCCAAGGTAATGTCTAAGGCTTTGTCCGTCACGTTATATAAACGCATGCCTTCTTTAACCACTTTAATGGTATCAGGCGACACTTCAACGCTCTGCTCGAGCGGTAACTGATTGAAACGAGACAGTTCTGAATTAGGTCGATAGGTCGACATCTGGTTATTGACTTGCTCGAGTGCTAAGTCAATTTCGGCCTGCAACAGCTGGGCCGTCGGCATTTGCTCATTGGGAACCACTTTAATGTGGTAGGTCGTGCCCATTGTGCTGCCCGCGAGGGAGATAACCTCATCCTGTTTGCTACAGGCTGAAATAAAAAAGGCTAGACCTACAAGGACCAGCCAGCTCACTGAATGCTTTAACACTGAGGTTTTTAACTCGGGGGTTTTTAACGCTAGGGTTTTAAACATAGTGACTAACAACTCTTTTGGATGCCCTTTAATGCAAAAGTTGCAGATGAGAGCTTTACTCCACATCTGCAACTCTTCTCACCTTGGGCTAATTCACATTAGCCGCCGAAGTCATCCAACAGGATGTTTTCGTCTTCGACACCAAGATTTTTCAACATACCGATCACGGCCGCGTTCATCATTGGAGGTCCACACATGTAGAACTCACAATCTTCTGGCGCTTCATGGTCTTTCAGGTAGTTTTCATACAGTACGTTATGGATGAAACCTGTGTAACCATCCCAGTTGTCCTCAGGTTGAGGATCAGACAGGGCCACATGCCATACGAAGTTGTCGTTTTCAGCCGCTAGGCCGTCAAAGTCTTCCACGTAGAACATTTCACGCTTAGAACGTGCACCGTACCAGAAGCTCATCTTACGCTTAGACTTCAGACGCTTCAGTTGGTCGAAAATGTGTGAACGCATTGGTGCCATACCCGCACCACCACCGATAAACACCATTTCTGCATCGGTATCTTTCGCGAAGAATTCACCGAATGGGCCAGAAATCGTGACTTTATCGCCAGCCTTCAGGCTCCAAATGTAAGATGACATCTTACCGCATGGTAAGCTCAAGTTACGTGGAGGTGGCGTTGCGATACGCACGTTCAGCATGATGATGCCAAACTCTTCTGGGTAGTTAGCCATTGAGTAAGCACGGATCGTTTCTTCTTCAACTTTAGATTCTAACTTGAAGAAGCCAAAGTGTTCCCAGTCACCACGGTACTTTTCAGGTACGTCGAAATCAGCATATTTAACATGGTGCGCAGGCGCTTCGATCTGGATGTAACCACCCGCACGGAACGGAACAGATTCACCATCAGGGATTTGCAGCTTCAGTTCTTTAATGAAGGTCGCCTTGTTATCGTTAGAGATAACAGTACATTCCCACTTCTTAATACCGAAGATTTCTTCGTCAAGCTCGATTTCCATGTCGTTCTTAACATTCACCTGGCAAGACAGACGGCAACCTTTACGGGCGTCACCCTTGCTGATGTGATCTAATTCTGTTGGCAGAATATCACCGCCGCCAGACTTAACCACTACGCGACATTGGCCACAAGAACCACCGCCACCACAGGCGCTCGATACGAAGATACCGCTGTTCGCTAGCACACCTAACAGCTTGCCACCGGCACCGGTTGTAATCGCTTTTTCAGGATCGTCGTTGATGCCGATCGTGATGTCACCGCTAGACACTAGCTTAGATTTAGCGAATAAAATCACTAACACTAAGACCAGGACGATAGCAGTAAACATACTCACACCGAGGTAAACCTCGAGCGGAGTAGATTTAAAAATACCAAGAATATCCATTAACTTATCCTTAGAAGGTCCAATTCAAGAAGCCGTTTGGTGTCTCTTACAGAGACACACCAGAAAACGACATGAAACCTAAGGCCATTAAACCAGCGGTAATAAAGGTAATACCTAAACCACGCAGGCCATTCGGCACATCGGCATACTTCAGCTTCTCACGGATACCGGCCATCAATACGATAGCTAATGCCCAACCTACTCCAGAGCCGAAACCAAACACCACACTTTCGCCCAGCTTGTAGTCACGCTCAACCATGAATGATACCGCACCGAAAATCGCACAGTTCACAGTGATCAGAGGTAAGAAGATACCTAACGCGTTGTACAACGGAGGAAAGTACTTATCCAGTGCCATTTCCAGAATTTGAACTAAAGCCGCAATCACACCGATAAAGGTAATGAATTTCAAGAAGCTTAAGTCAGCTTCAGGTGCACCAGCCCAAGCCAGTGCGCCAGGTGCTAACAGCCCTTGGTAAATAACTTGGTTAGCAGGAACAGAGATAGTTAACACTACAACTACCGCAATCCCTAGGCCCATCGCGGTAGTCACTTTCTTCGATACCGCTAAGAAAGTACACATACCTAAGAAGAAGGCCAGTGCCATGTTTTCAATGAAAACAGAGCGAATTAACAGGCTAATATAATGTTCCATCTCAAATTACCCTTTTGCTTCAACTTGCTCTGGCTTATAGGTACGAATAATCCAAATCAGAATACCGATCAGGAAGAACGCACTTGGCGGCAGTAATAACAGACCGTTTGGTTGATACCAGCCACCTTCAGAGATCTTGTGCAGGATTTGAACACCGAACAGAGAACCGTTACCAAACAGTTCACGCACGAAGCCAACAGCTAACAGAATCGCACCGTAACCTAAACCGTTACCGATACCATCCATAAAGCTCATCATTGGCGGTGTTTTCATCGCATAGGCTTCAGCGCGACCCATTACGATACAGTTCGTAATGATAAGGCCCACGAATACCGATAACTGCTTAGAAATCTGATAAGCATAAGCCTGCAGCAATTGGTCAACCACGATTACCAGAGAGGCAATAATGGTCATCTGTACGATAATACGTACGCTGCTAGGAATATGGTTACGGATCATTGAGATAAACAGGTTAGAAAACGCTGTTACCGCAGTTAATGCCAACGCCATTACCAGTGCAGTTTCGAGCTTGCTCGTTACCGCTAACGCACTACATACACCAAGTACCTGTAATGCAATCGGGTTGTTGTTGACGATAGGTCCAGTCAGAACCTGTTTCAGTTCTTTAGCGTCAGACATTAGCTGAGACCTCCATTGCGTGCTTTTTCAATGAAACTCGCAAAACCTTCTTTACCTAACCAGAATGTCAGAGAGTGTTGAACACCGTTACTGGTCAGAGTCGCGCCGGATAATGCATCCACACCGTATTCAGTGCTAGCAACAGCTGGGTTTTTAGTTACGCTGATAGCAATGTTACCTTGCTCATCAAATAACTTCTTACCGTGCCATTTCGCTTTCCACTGAGCGTTTTGCACTTCACCACCAAGACCTGGGGTTTCGCCTTGCTCGTAGTACACTAAGCTTTGAATCGTGTTCAGATCAGCATCTAACGCGAGGAAAGCATACATAGTCGACCACAGGCCATAACCATGAACTGGCAGGATCACGCTGGTTAACTTACCTTGTTCGTCACGCACTAAATAAACCACTGCATCTTCAGCAACACGCTTAACTGAAGCGATATCGTTTTCAGGTACAAATGAGGTTTTCACATCGCGAGACGCTTTGCGTTGATCGAATGTGTTGGCATCAACACCTTCAACCCAATCACCGGTTTTTAAGTTAACTAACTTAGCTTCGATGTGCTTGCTGTAAGTATCCAAAATCTGAGCTTTGGTTACTTTGCCCGCTTTCGTGTCAATCAGACCCGCAGCTTCGAGGATGTACTTTTGCTTATCAAGCAGCTTGTTTTCTGCTTGAGTTGGGCGCAGTAATACTGCCGCAGTCGACACGAATATCGCACAAATTAGACATAAGCCAACGACGATAAATAACGTTCTGCCGAACGAATCTTTATTACTAGCCACGAGCAATCCTCCGCTTGATATTTGCCTGAACCACGAAGTGGTCGAACAATGGCGCGAACAAGTTAGCAAACAGAATCGCTAACATCATGCCTTCTGGGAATGCAGGGTTAATCACGCGGATAAACACAGCCATTGCACCAATCAAGATACCGTATGCCCATTTAGCTTGGTTAGTGAATGACGCAGACACTGGGTCAGTCGCCATAAACATCATGCCAAATGCAAAACCACCTAACACTAAGTGCCAGTACCAAGGCATTGCAAACATTGGGTTAGTGTCGCTACCGATCACATTTAACAGTGTAGAGATAGCAATCATACCGACCATCACGCCGCCAACGATGCGCCATGAAGCGATACGGGTATAGATGATAACCAGACCACCTAACAGAATCGCCAGAGTCGATACTTCACCCACAGAGCCTGGAATGAAACCGAAGAACGCATCCCACCAGTTTTGGTTGAATGTGTAATCTAAGGTACCCGCTGCCGCTTGGCTCAGAGCCGTTGCACCAGAGTAACCATCAGCCACAACCCATGAAGTGTCACCAGACATGTTCAGAGGGTAAGCGAAGAACAGGAAGGCACGACCGGCTAATGCTGGGTTTAAGAAGTTACGACCAGTACCACCGAACACTTCTTTAGCCACAACCACACCGAAGGTGATACCTAAGGCCACCATCCACAATGGGATAGTTGCTGGCAGGGTTAACGCGAACAGGATAGAGGTAACGAAGAAACCTTCGTTAACTTCGTGGCCACGGATAGCGGCAAACAGCACTTCCCAAATACCACCCACGGCGAAGGTCACCGCGTAGATAGGTAGGAAGAAACAGGCGCCGTACCACATCAGTGCTGGCCAGCCAGAGTTGGCGGTCAGTTCGGTACCAAACATGCCGAACAGGCTCACTTGCCATACGTCAGGCGTTGCAAAACCCGCGATTAACGCAAGTTGTGCTTGCAGACCCACGTTGTACATACCCACGAACATCGCTGGGAAGGCACAGGCCCAAACCGTGATCATCATACGTTTCAGGTCGATGTTGTCGCGAACGTGGGTTTTACCCTTGTTCACTTTACCTGGCGTATAAAAAATGGTGTATGCCGCTTCGAAGAGGGCATAAAACTTTTCGTATTTACCGCCTTTTTCAAAGTCGGGTTCAATACGTTCGAAAAAATCTTTCAAGCTCATTAGCCTTCCCTCTCGATCGTATCTAAACAGTCACGCAGATATGAACCGTAGTCATATTTGCCTGGACATACGAACGTACACAGTGCGAGATCTTCTTCATCCAACTCTAACGCGCCTAAAGTGGCAGCACCGTCAAAGTCACCTGAGATCAGGTCACGCAGCAACATAGTAGGAAGAATATCCAATGGCATTACACGCTCATAGTTGCCGATTGGCACCATAGCGCGGTCTGAACCACCAGTGCTCGTTGTCATGTTGAACAGACGAGAAGCGCTTAAGTGGCCAAGGAATGCACGGGTAATAGAGTATTTGTTTGAGCCTGGTAACACCCAACCAAAGAATTCTTTTTCAGTGCCTTCTTCTAACAGACTCACCTGCGCGTGGTAACGACCTAAATATCCTTGAGGACCTACAGCAGTACGGCCATTCAGCACAGAACCTGAAACAACACGTACGTTACCATCTAAGGTTTCGCCCGCGGTCAGTTCAGTCATGCTTGCACCTAAAACAGTGCGAACCAAACGTGGCTTAGCCGCTTTAGGACCGGCAATCGCGACCACGCGTTCGGTATTCAGTTGACCGGTAGTAAATAGCTGACCAATGGCTATTACATCTTGGTAACCGACATGCCAAACAGTACGTTTTGCAGAAGCTGGAAGTAGGAAATGGATATGAGTACCAACAAGACCCGCAGGGTGAACACCGGCAAATTCTTCAACTTGGGCATTAGCGGCAGGAATATCGGCGCCAGGCGCTTTACAAAGGTAAACTTTACCTTCGGTAAGTCTTGCTAAGACCTTAAGACCATTAGCAAAATCTTCTTTATGCTCACGGATCACTACGACAGGATCGGCGGCATGGGGTTGCGTATCAATCGCGGTTACAAAAATACCAGCGGCAGAAGAATCTACGGCAGGCACTTTGCTGAAAGGACGTGTACGCAATGCAGTCCATAAGCCTGATTCGATCAGGTTGTCACGGACCAGTTGCGAGTCTAGCGTATCGAGAGCAGTGGCGTCATACTTAGCAAAGGCAACGCTTTCGTTCCCTTCTACTTGAATAACAACAGACTGCAGCACACGCTGGGCGCCCCGGTTAATGTCTAATATAGTACCACTGGCTAAAGCCGTATATTTTACGCCAGGATTTTTCTTATCTTCGAAAATCACCTGACCTTTTTGTACTTTATCGCCCACTTTGATCTTCATCGTTGGACGTAAGCCAATATACTCTTCACCCAAAGTAGCTACATGTTTAATGGCTGGGCCATTATGGATAACTTGCTCTGGTCCGCCTGCTATAGGCAGTTCCAATCCTTTCTTAATTGTAATCATATCCACAAGCACTACGTTTTGAAGGAAAGACAATGCGCCGCGTTCCTGCTAAATACTGAGGTTTTAAACAAAACCTACTGCATTGAGCTAGCGCAGATTTATCACAGAAATGCGATCGCAATCACGCTGGTCGCGCGCATTTTACCCCAATTGCCGTGGCATCGCCACGAAAATTATAGGTGATTTCAAACCTCAAATAAGGATTTAAAAGAATCATGCGCTACAGCGTTCACCTTCCGACCGAGTGAGGGCTCAGAAAGAGAAAATATTACGGTCGTCAAATACTATAACATTAATTTTAAAAGAAATAATTTAGCGAAAGGTCGATACCTCTTTATGGCGAGGCTTAATACGACCATTTCGCTTTCTCGTTGAATAACCTTTAAACAAGATTTAATTCAGTTTAAAAACGCCATTGATAACCCAAATAGCTGATCCGTCCATTTTCAGACCGAATTCCGCTATTTGATGCTGTGGTGACTAAGGACTCATCGAGTAGGTTTTCGACGCGAATATACAACCTATGGTGTTTATCAAAATCATAGTTTGCCGCTAAATCGACCCGCCATTGGCCCGAAACCTGTTGCAGTTCGCTACCAAATTGGCTGAAATTCCGCTCCGATTGATAGGCCGCCTCAAGATTTAGTTGATATTCGCCATAGTTAACCCCCGCACTCAATTGCAATTGATGTTCGGGTAACCAAGCCAATCTCTCTCCCTCTAGAACACAGCCTTGGACATCGGTACAAGTGCTGGTTTGATACTCGGCGCTAAGATATTGATAATTTAGCCCTAAGGGTAGCTCTACCCCACCCAGATCCCAGCGATAGCCAAGGCCAAGTTCTACACCATAGGTGAGCACATCGGGAATATTCTCTTGGGTTAACAAGCGTTCATCGGCGCACATCGAATAGCTATCGCAATCCACATGCAAATTGTCGAACTCTTGCACATAAGCCCGTAAATCCGCTTTTATCCCTTCACGCGCATATTGGGCACTCACTTGATAATGGAGCGACACCTGAGCCTCTTGGGTGGTATTCCCCGCGCTTGCCGCAGTCCAGGCACGACGGATATCGGTACTAAAACGCCAATCGCCCGCATCATAGAGAACACCTAATTGCGGCATCCAATCACTATCGGAGAAGTCCGCTTCGTCTAGTCCCGCGAACGCTTGCTTCACTTCACGATTGACACTCACATGCTCGTAAGTAAGCCCTAACTTGATTTGCATGCCTTGCCAGCGGAATAACGAATCGATGGCCGACGTCAGCGCAGTGGCATCATCCGTGTAAGCGAACAGGGCATTTGACTCATCAGCCATCAGACTTCTATCCGCTTGCCATAACGCCGTTTGTTCGCCAAAGTGCATTTCGGCCTTATCCGTATGATAACGAGCGCTGTAAATAATTTGATGTTCGCCGTATTGGTTTATGGCTTGGGTCTGGGCACCAAAAGCGCTGTAATCGTTATCTTGGACCAGCAGATTTAAATCGGCGCCATTTGCACTGGGATTTCGATCAAAAGCCGAGATGCCTGAAAGCGTTGCAGCATCAATCTCTTGCCCATTAAACAAGCCAAGTTGGTTCAGTTGTTGTGAATAGGACTGATAGTAGAAGTCAGTGATCACTTTACTGCCGCCTAAATCCACTTGGTGTGATAGCTGATACTTGTGCTGCCGCCCCCGGTGCTTATCTTGTGCCGTTGCCGAATATAAGAGTAAAGGATCCTGTTGCCAGTCTGCTGCCGTGATACCAAGTTGCGAGCGATAACTGTCATCATCGATAAATTGGTAAGTAAATTCTGTTTGCTGCGGACTACGAGCCCCGAGCAAACTGGCGGCGTTGACCTTAAACAGCAGGTCAGTTTTTTTTCTGTCGGCATCACTGCCGTTGAAAAAATTTGCATCACCTTGTTCTTGAAGATAATTCGCCGCGAATAAGGCTCCATATTCCTTTTGCTTAACACCCCAAGTCATGCCGGCATTGAAGTCGGAATCCGTTGCCCCTTCAACCTGAAAACTACCTGACTGAGGTTGGTCGGCAATTTCAAGACTCTGGTAATTCACCACCCCAAAGGCCCCCTGCCCGCCTACCGGCATATTTGCCAGTGGTGTACTCGTGACATTTTGTTGTAGTAAAAGGTTAGGCAGTAACTGCAACTGCGACGCCGAATAAGGCGCGGGTGAGAAATACACCCTATCTTGCATCACAGCTACGCCTTGGCTGGCGGAGCGCATACTGATATTCGCACTGTTTCCGCTGTGGTCGGCTCGTAATAAGGTTAGGCTGTTTAAGTAACTCAACTGCATCCCATCATCACTGGAGTGATAGTGGTTATTGAGTTCAATCAGATCGAGCGTCTGAGAATGGAGCGGGTTTGCATTAAGTGTATTAGGGTAAACACAGGCAACCGCAAGCGCGGTCAGCGACATCACAAAGTAGCGACTGGACATACCAAGCTCCCAAAAGTGTTTGTTAGCGTACGGCGTTTTTGTTGTTATTTTGTAAAATAGCTGAATTTACTCGAAAAAAAAAGCGACGAATGTCGCTTTCTTGACGCTAACACTTTGAACCTCGCTAGCGCAGAATGCGCTAGCCCAGCAAAGCTTAGAGTTGACCTAAGATCTCATCGCTGAGTTTTAAGTCGTCGTTGCGGTTAACACTCACGCCTGCGGCGATAATGTTACGGGCAATATCTTGGGCTTGTTCTAACGAGTGCATCTGATAAGTGCCACATTGATACTCGTTAAGCTCAGGAATTTCAGATTGCTCAACCACTTTGAGCACATCTTCCATAGAGGCAAGCCATGCATCGGCCACTTGGCGCTCGCTAGGCTCACCAATCAGGCTCATGTAGAAACCAGTGCGGCATCCCATTGGAGAAATATCAATAATTTCAACATCGCTGCCATTAAGATGATCACGCATAAAGCCCGCAAACAAATGCTCTAGGGTATGGATACCGCGCTCGCTGAGGATATCTTTATTCGGTGCACAAAAACGCAGATCGAATACGGTAATGGCATCGCCTTTGGGGGTACTCATATGTTTGGCAACGCGCACGGCAGGCGCATTCATCCGTGTATGGTCAACGGTAAAGCTATCAAGTAATGGCATAGGGCTCTCCAAATTCTTAGGGCGATACAACCGCTATCGGTTTATGGGCGCAAGCATAACACCAAATGGATTCGGTCGATAACAAGATAATGTAAGATGAAATCATCTCATATCAATCAGACGCTAATATGAACATTTTGTTCAAATTAGCAGCATTAGTGCTGGCGCTGCTGGCTGTAAGCATCCTCTGAAATCTTATGATACTCACGTACACCTTGCTCATACGCATGGTAAGCGCGGTACACTTTGCGCATCATAGGGTCCTGCTCTGCCTGTTCTTCAATGACCTGCTGTGAAATACGTTCAAGCTCACTAAGCACCTCCGGCGGGAATGCCTTCAGCACCACACCCTCGTCTTTTACTAAGGTTTCAAGGGCTGTCACGTTACGCGTGGTGTATTCGTCCAACATATCTTGATTGATAGCACGCGCCGCGCCTTTGACTATGGCCTGTAAATCTTCGGGCAGACTCTCGAAGGCGGCTTTATTGATCAAGAACTCCATATTGGAGCCTGGCTCATGCCAACCGGGATAATAGTAATATTTGGCGACTTTATGTAAGCCAAAGGCAAGGTCATTCACTGGTCCAACCCACTCAGCCGCATCAATCGACCCCGTTTGCAAAGCGCCATAAAGCTCCCTACCCGCCATATTGACGGGAACGGCACCGACACGTTTCAGCACTTCGCCCCCTAGGCCTGGCATACGGATCTTCAAGCCTTTAAAGTCGGCAATAGTGTTGATGGGTTTATTAAACCAGCCGCCCATCTGCATGCCCGTATTGCCACCCGCTAATGGAATAATACCAAAGGGACGATAGACTTCCTCCCACAGTGCCATACCGCCACCATAATGCAGCCAGCCGTTCATCTCTTGGGCCGTCATGCCAAAAGGGATAGAAGAAAAAAACTGTGAGGCGGGCGCTTTCCCCTTCCAATAATAGGAGGCGGCGTGGGCCATCTGCACTTTACCTTGGCTCACACCGTCGAATACCGCAAAGGCCGGCATTAACTCACCCGCGCCATATACATGAATTTGCAAACGGCCATGGGACATGTCGTTCACCAACTTAGCAAAACGCTCAGGCGCCATGCCTAAACCGGCGAAGTTTTTCGGCCACGACGTGGCTAAACGCCACTCAATCACCTCTTTGGCGGGAGCCGAGTCAGGATGGGGGGATGCAGAAATCTGTTCGGTCTTTGAAGGCGCAGGATTACACCCACCGAGTCCAATCAGTAATACCGCAAGCAATAGACTCCCCAAATGACGCATCAAACCTCTCCCACAAGACAAATAACCAGTTAACAGTATGAAAATTAGCGTGCTTTTATCGAACGACGAACGTTTAACACTGCTGAAATAAAACATATTGTTAACACATAAAGTTAGGGAGGGAAACCCAATAATTTCCTCTATTTGACCTAAAACAAAAAAGCCACGTTGATAACGTGGCTTTTATAAAATCAGGGGTGCAATTAACCGCGACAATTTGGCGTTTTAGGCACTTCAACATCCTTAGCCCATTCACTCTGAGTGAAGGTATGGATAGAAAGTGCATGCACACCGTTCGCTAATTCATCGGCTAAACAATTGTTTACCAAACGATGGCGGGCAAGTAAGCGAAGGCCTTCAAATTCATCACTGACGACAACCACTTTAAAGTGAGTCTCTGAATTAGGCGGAACATGGTGACGATGGCTTTCGTTAAGGACTTCTAAATGAGTTGGCGAGAAGCTTTCGGTTAGCTTCTTATCAATGGTCTGTGCCACTGTGCCCTGCGCATGGGTATTGGACATATTCAAATCTCAACATGGGAAAATCCAGTGGCCGCAGAGTACTGCTTCAAGTACAAAAGATCAAATCCCAACGTCAGCTTTGCGGCTTTAAGCTGAGCCAATTTAGTAACAGTATGAAATGATTTGGCTTTCAATCAGCCATGATAATTAACAATCAATTGCCTAAAGGTGTAGTTCCAACGGGGTTCCTTAACCTTTAAGCGCTTAGGCACACTGTGTAACCAATCTTGCTGCATTGGCCAATGCATAATCAGTAAGTCACCACTGTGTAAGCTAATCGTGTATTTCACCTTGCTGTGTTTATGTTTAATCACAAAATCCCGCGAGGCACCAAGGCTGATAGAGGCGATATCACTGCCGCTTGCAATCTCGGGCTCATCATCGCTGTGGGCGCCCATGCAATCTTGACCATCGGCATAGCGATTCACTAACACACCATTGCTGCCTAGGCCAAAATCCCGCTGCAGTTTGTCGCGCAATTTTTGCAAATACTTAGGCCAAGGCAGGGCACGAATAAATAGCCCCGAATACATATAGTCACATCCCAAATCGCCATACCAAACCTGCTGGCGAGGGATCGAATGGTATCGTCCAAACACTTGAATTTGCGGGCGAGTAAGCGGATATGATTGCGCCTCATTAATCAACGCATTTTGCTGCGCCTTACCTAGATAATCCCGTACTAAGGTGATAGGTGGTTCGAGTTGTCCAATATCTAGGCTTTCGATGGCAAGCACATCATCAGGTGTATCCAAAGGATAATCCTCAAATTCGAATCCTAATTCAGCTTGTTTCATACTCCCACCTTATGCACAGTTCGCCCTTTCGACAATCAGCCTAACGCCAATGATAGTAATGTTTTACGTAGGTTTGCGCAGCGTTGCGAGTCAACAGTGTATCCAGCCTCAGTCTGAGGATTCAAATTTGACCAGTAAACTTGGCTGCCATGGTACGGCATCAAAGACATACTTCAAGGTATACAAACTAAGGCAAACATCGCAAGCGGCCATGAAATCTGCGATAATCAGCGCCTTATTTTTATTGGCACAACACAACATGACGACACAATTTTCAGTAGCAGGAATAGAACTCGAACTATTTCGCTATCCCGCATCGCAGGAATCGAATCTTCAAGCGTGGGATGCCGCAGACGAGCATTTAATCAATAGTTTGATTGAAGGTGAACAACCAGCTGTGCCAACGGCCATTATTAACGATAGTTTTGGCGCCTTAAGTTGCGCCCTCTCGCGTATCAATCCCAACTGGCCGCTTCGCGTTGAAACCGATGCCAGAACCAGTTTTTTAGGTGCAGAGCAAAATCATCATCACAATCAGTTGCCGATGGATAACCTGCAATGGTTTACCAGTCGCGACACCTTGCCTCAAGATGTCGCCTTAGTGTTGATGAAATTACCGAAGAATCTCACCTACTTTGCCCACCAGCTCATGCGCCTGTCGCAGGTATTACCCGCTGGCTGTCGCGTCTTAGTTGGCGCAAAAGCCAAATCAATCAACGCGAGTTTACTGGCATTATTTGCTAAACACTTGGGGCCAGCGAGCGCCAGCCTTGCTTGGAAGAAAACCCGCGTGATCACTTGTATTAGTGATGGTAAGCCAAGAACACTGCCAAATGAAATCATTTGGGATATTCCAGAGTTTAAACTGAAAATCAGCAACTTAAGCAACGTATTTGCCGCCAACAAGCTCGATATTGGCGCACGAATTATGCTCGATAATCTGCCAAAAGGTGAATTTAACACGGTTGTCGACCTTGGCTGTGGTAATGGCGTGCTAGGGCTTCGTGCCGCCCAATTATATCCCAATGCCGATATCCATTTTATCGATGACTCCGAAATGGCTGTTGCCTCGGCAAAGGCCAATTGGACAACCAATCAACTCCCCGAAGGCAAGGGACATTTTCATTGGGATGATTGCATGAGCCACTTTCCCGATAATGTAGAGCCTGATTTAGTACTGTGTAATCCGCCCTTCCATCAAGGTGAGGCCATTACCGATCATATTGCTTGGCAAATGTTTTTAGATGCCCGTCGTCGGTTAAAAAATGGTGGGATTTTACATATCGTTGGCAATCGCCACTTGGCTTATCATGTAAAATTACAACGCTTATTTAAAAACTGCACCACAGTTGCCTCAAATGGCAAATTTGTCATCCTGCAAGCCCGAAAATAGTCCTTTCTACAGTGCGGAACAGGCGCTAGCGATTAGCGCTGTTTTCGCAAAATTAGCTCAGATGCTCATCATCAGAATGTTCTGAACAGCGGCTTTTAACTAGCCGCCGCCCTAAGTTGTCAGTACAATCCGCGAAAGCAAATACATAAAACTAAACGACTTAGACTTTTATGTACCTGATTTATATGGATAGCGTATTTAGGATACTGATATGCCGTTAAAGGATGACGTAGAGCAACTCAAGGCAGAATTGATGCAATTAACGTTGCAGCACCTCGCGCAGCAATCTTCACTTGACCGCCAACTAGCTGAGTTCTCAGCCAAACTTGATACCTTAAGCTTAAAGCTTGAACAGCAAAATAATGGTTTCATTCACACGAGCAGCATAACTGAGCAATCTGCTACCGAGTCATCCCCGATTGCGTTCACAACAGATGCTCACGCAATAGCGAGCCATGCCGCTCTGCAGTCCGAAACGGTTTCACATCCTATTAAGTTACAAGCCCTTGCCACGTCACCTTGGCAGGATGATCCATGGCAGCGCCAAACTAACCCGCGCTCTCGCGAGCAACATGATTCGCCACAAGCCACTGATATCGAGCTGATAAAGCAAACTCGGGTAGAACTAGGTGTTCAAGCAACAAGCCAAGTTGAAGCCCAAGTAGAAGCCTTTTTATCGCAAGGCGTTGCCGCAATAATGGATCCCTTTGTGGCCATAAAAGAACAGCTAAAAGGCTTCTATCAACATTATCAAGCGAAGGGCTTGGGGCCAGTGTTTTTAATGACTGTGGCCGGCATTATTACCCTCACCCTAGGTTTTGGTTATCTGCTGCAATATTCCATTAATCACTGGTTTTCTGAACTCGGTAAAGCATTACTCGGCTTTGGCTGTGCAAATGCGATTATCGCTGGCGGCATTTTTATCCGTCAAAAACGCCAAGGTATGACCGACTTTGGCTCGGGAATCGTTGGATTAGGGCTGATCTTAAACTATCTGTGCGCTTATTTTATTGGCCCCTATTTTGAGATTATTCCCAACGGCGCCAGCTTTATTCTATTGCTGTTGATTACCTTAGCGGGCTATGGCCTTTCAATGCGCCTCGATGCCAAAGTCATTGCGGTCATCGCCTTAATTGGTGGCTCAACGGCACCTATGATGCTGTTATCCCAAAGCTATGCGCTGCTGCTATATGTTCCCTACTTACTGCTGATTGGTACTGGGGCATTAGCACAAAGCCGCAAATTGCAGTGGCCATTACTGCTTGAAATGACCGCCTTATTACATATCGCTTGTATTGAAGCCTTCAGCTATTTTGTCGATTTACCACTCCAGCAATGGCACGGCGAAGCTGTGCTGGCCGTTGTGAGTCTTAACGCGCTCTTTTATCTCTATGGGCTAGCTGGGCTTATCGTTAACTCATCGACAACATCACTAAGCCATAGGGTATTGGCACTGCCGATTGCGTTATTGGCTTTTGTGATCTTTGAACTGACACAATTTACTGAGTTTGCAGGGGAAATCTTTATCGCTAACGCACTAGTCTGCGTAGGGCTATACCTTAAACTTAACAATCGGCTCGCTAAATCCCAATCTAGCCTCTTGCTAGTGTTTGGCGGAAGCTTTGCCGCCTTTGCGGCACTTTATCTGGTAAGCCATGATTTCTTAGGGTTAGTATTGCTACTCGAGGCAATATTACTGTTGTGGATTGGACTCAACGAAAAACTGATTTCAGTGCGCGCCGAAGCCTATGTCTTGCTAGTGATGGGACTGGCGCTCAATGCCTACAGCCTACTCTCGGGCTTGACCTTACTCGAACTCGGCGGCTTATCGCCAGTGGGTGCCCTTGGCTTCCCCCTTATCGCGTTAGCCTTAAGTGCTGGCGGATTGTTCTTTACGATCAATCAACTAACAAATAATGAATTAACTCTCTCCACCTTAGAAGGGCAACTCTGTTATCTGCTAAAAGAAACCCTCAGCGGGTTTTATGTCGCGACGCTATTGATTACAGCTTATCTTGTTAGCAGTGATTACTACCTCGCCATTGTGCCACTCCTTAGCCTGTTACTCTTACCCGATTTCAGATAATAAGTGCGACATTCATGGAAAGGTGTAGAAGAGGAAGCCAACTGCTAAAAGTGGTACGCTCTTCTCGCCAAAGAAACAAGCAGTACTACCATGAATTATCAGCAGTTGACC